>JASHPB010000291.1 GCA_030038355.1 Candidatus Binataceae bacterium | reverse complement strand
TGAGGGCGAGATTTGTCCCGTAGGAGACCCCGAACACGTTCCATTGCGCGATCCTCAGCACCGTGCGCAGGGCCGCGAAGTCCGAAGCGCTTTCGGTCGTGTTATAGGCGCTGAGATCGCTCCCCGTCGCCAGCGAGCGTAGGTAGCAGGCTCGCGCCGCTGCAGCGTGTAGCAGCCCGGTCGAAGGCGTATTCAAGGGGAGGCCGAGGCTGCGCACGAAGAACTGGTCCATGTCCGGACATGTCAGCGCCGGCTCGGAGTATAGAGTACCGCGCTGGTCCATCAAGATAAGATCGCGGTCGCGGTTAATGCCGGCCTCAATGAGTATCGGCGCCTCACCTATCGCGATACCTCCCGGGCCGCCAGCCAGGTAGACGACCGGGTCGGACTTCGCCGGCGCCGAGCGCGCGGGAATGATCGCGACGAGAAGCCGAATGGTGTGGCCGGTCGGCTCGCTCCGATCCTCCGGCACAACAAGAAATCCGCATTGGGCATTGGCTAGCGCTGGAAGTGCCGGGCACGGCGAGGCCTCGAACAGAGCTTGGGCACCGTTGGTGCTCGACACGGTCCGGCCGCAGCCGCTACAGCCACCGCTGGCGGCAAAGGCAGCCAGTAAAATAGCAAAGAATAATCTTGAACTCCTCAATTTATCGAAGCGTACTTGCCGACATTGAATCCGCAAAGCTACTCGCGACGAAATGCTCAATTTGATTTTTGGCGGGCCGTCGCGATGATAATCGCGCGCGATGTCATCAATGACTCATCTGGCGATCACACGTAAGGTACGTTGCTGGCGATGCAAAGGGTACTGGCGTTTAAGCTCGTATATCTGAACGCTGCGGGTCACTTTCGCGTGAGCTTGACGTATTACTCGACATCCCCACATCATAAGTGCTGTGGTGGAGCATTCAGGATGACAGACAATCCAGATATCTTGACTGATCGATTTGAGCGAGCGCTCGCCTATGCTCACGTCGCGCACGGCGGCCATTGTCGCAAAGGCACAAAAATTCCCTATATCTCCCATCTTCTGGCGGTCGCATCGCTAGTTCTCGAAGACGGGGGCGACGAGGACGAAGCCATCGCAGCGCTGCTCCACGATGCGGTTGAGGATCGGGGCGGAGCCGAGCGGCTCGAGGACATTCGCGCGAGGTTCGGCAAGCACGTTGCCGACATCGTCGAGTCCTGCTCTGACACAGACGTTGAGCCCAAGCCTCCGTGGCGTGAACGAAAAGAGGCTTATCTAGCTCACCTGTGGAAGGCGGATTCGTCCACTCTAAGAGTGTCCGCCGCGGACAAGCTGCACAACCTGCGTTGCATCCTGTCGGACTGGAACAGCATCGGCGAGAAGTTGTGGGATCGCTTCAAAGCTGGGAAGAGAGATCAGCTCTGGTATTATTCAGAGTTAAGTAAGATCTTTCAGATGCGAAAGCCGGATGGATTTGTTACCCGCGAACTGGGCACGCTCTTGAATGCGCTCCGCGAGTCGGTTGACGGTCGAGCATAGGCTACGAATAATCGCGCGCTTACGATGGCTCGAGAATCGCGATCTCATACCCCGGCGAGGCAAATCCAACGGGAATTAGAATTTACGAGTGCCGGGTCGGTCAAGGAGACGGTCCGACCTTGAATTCCATTGTGTCGTCCACTGTAGACGTTTAGCAATTCTATCCACAGTCTGGTTGTCTTCGATTTCCCAACGGGTGTGGTTTCTCAAATGAGACTCCGCATCCTGCCTAATGGCGCACGATGACTTGAATTCGGCGACGTATTTGCCGAGCGTCTGGCAGCCTTCATGAGCCCCGGGCGCGCGGTGTGGACTCTGGCATCAGGTGGGGCAAGCGGTAACAAAAACCCATGCCGCCGGCGAATCTTCGCTGGCTGCTGAATGCAATTCTCCGAAGAGCGATTACGCCATAACTACGGAGAGTCATTCGGAAAAACGCTACCTGTAGTAGGCCCTAAGCGAGTCAGATTTGGCTCATAGCTCGGAACACGGAACAGTGCAAACAGATAGGAGCAAGCACTACCAGTTTCTCAGACCGCCGATAACTGCAAATCGTAGCGGAGTGGCCCTCGATTTTCGGCCGACTGCCCATTGGGTACCACGTTAGTTAGGCGCGCTCACCTGCGCGATTCTTCCCGCTTGAAATTCGGTTCCCATTGGGCATTGAGCTGTGAGCTGAATATGGTCGTTTCAGTTGGCTCGAGGAATCGCACTTTCATCAATAATTCTGAGGGTCTTGTAGTTTCCCAGCACTCCGAGGAATTGCATTTTTGAGGGTCGGCCCCTCTTTGAGATTAAAAGATTGCAAGTTGGACATCGGCTGTGGAAGCGCTTCGCCGTGCACTACACGCCTATCCACGGCAGCTGGCTCAATCCCGCTGAACTCGAGGCCAGCCTGTGGTCGCGCCAATGTTTGGCCCGCCAGCGAATCGCAACCTTAAGCGAACTGCGCCGCCGCACCTCGGCTTGGAACCGCTGGGCCAATCGCACCAAACTCAAAATTGACTGGCGCTTCTCCACCGCCGACGCTCGTCGCCTCTTTCGATACCAACAGATCGCTACCCATGAGTCGAGGCACTAGTAGTGCGAAGCGCGAGGGTTGCGTCAGAATCGATGCTCCGTTCGTTTCACCTTCCGCTGTGCTGCGACAGTATTTGGCTTGTCGTGAAACCGTGGACACGCCAATCCACGGTGGCGCGGACCGCGGCCGCTCTGGGGAGGTTGACGGCCGCCGCCTCGCCTCTGGCAGCCTCACTCAAGCTGCTCTCGGTCGCCAGATTCGCACGCGCTGGCGCATACTCTGGCACGTCCCGCACGAGCTCTCGCCAAACGCAGGACGCGCTGGCAGTATTTCCCTCCCGCGCATAGATCACGCCCAGTAGGTTGCGCGCATCCGGTTGGCCAGGATTTAACCGCAACGACACCACCGTTTCGTGCTCTGCAGCCGCCAGCATTCCAAGCCGCTCATCTGCGAGCGCGAGACTGTAATGCGATTCAGAATGCTCCTCGCCGAGGAGGACCGCACGTCCCAAGCTGTCGGTCGCAGCGTCCAGGTCGCCATCTTCGAGCTGCGCTAATCCCAGGTTCAGGAACAAGTCCCAACTTCTCAGCCCAAGCGATGCTGCGCGCTGATACTCTCGGACTTCGGCTATCCTGTCGCCCACCATTCCGAGTGCAAATCCCAGGTGATAGTGAGCGAGCGCATTGTCCGGATGCTTGCGCAATACATCGACGTGACGACGAATCGCATCCTTGTAATCCTCGACGCCGAGCGAGTAGTCAGCGCCGACGTCACAAACTTCCTTATCGACTCCGCCCGCTATTGCGCGGCTTGGAATCCAAGATGATAGCAGTAAGGCAGTCGTAACGACCGTTGTCAGCACGATACGTCTCACGCTCTGCTCCTGGTCGATAGTGCGCTTGGCCGAACTGTAGTTCTATTGGCCTTTGGTTCAATGTCCCTTAGTCCAATGGACCAATGTCCAATTGCGCTGGTCAGCACTCACAGCGCAGACTCGGCTCATGAAGTTTCCGGTGAACAAGAGAGTCGCGCCAACCCCATGGCGCTCGGAATCGGGCTGCGAGCTTAGCAGTAAGGGTACGAGCAATGAAGTACACACAAAGATTTCTGGCGATAATCGCGATCGCACTTGCAGGATGTTCCGAAGCCGCTGTTCAGCCGCACTCGAGCTGTGAGCTGATGACGGAGCAGATTTGCTCTAACGCCGCGGAATCCCAAATTGAGAAGGGAACTTTCTCGGTGAGCTACACATTTCGCCCCGAGGAAGCGCGCGTCGTTCCTTTTGTTGTCCCAGTTATGAGGCCGGACGGCGCCTTGGCTGCCGAAGTAGATTGCTATGCCAACACCGACTCGCACAGCTACTCAATTGTGCGGTCAGATATCGCGATTAAGCCCGGGTCCGAAGCGTCGGTTGATTTTCTCCGAGATCGGCACTTGTGCGCGAATCAAGGGTATTACACCCAAGACCAAAGAGCGCGCGTGCAAACAGCCACGACAGAGCCACTGCTTTCACGATGAAGCAGTGGACGGGTGCGGGCAAAGGCCGTTTAGCACTAGAGACCGCGGACTATGCAACGCGAAGCGACTTTCGATATCTGGTCGGTCGTTGCAACGAAGGCACCACGGGTTGGAACGATTTTCGCCATGATTGGGACCGTTCGCAGCCGGACCTGGCCTACGTGGGGCTGCGCTACTTTCGTCCGGTCTTGATCTTCCGGACGGTTTCGCGCACTGCAATGGCGGGAAGCGAATCTCTGTTTTCTTTGACATAGTCCGAAACCGCGCGCTTGTGGTGCTGGACCATGCTGCGCAATAGCCACGAAACGGCTTTCGTTATGATGATCTCGCGCTGAGACTTCTGCACCTCGACTAAATCGAATGCCAGCAACGAAAATCGCTCGTCGTTGGAGCGACGTACCGGCGTTGTAAGCAATACCAGAGCGGCACGCCGCTTGTTGATGTTCTTGTCACGTGAAAGCTTACCGATAAATCTCTTCCACTCCGGCCAATCTTCAAGCATCTCATCCGCCGTGAAGGTG
The DNA here is from genome assembly GCA_030038355.1 of Candidatus Binataceae bacterium. Classification (GTDB taxonomy): domain Bacteria; phylum Desulfobacterota; class Binatia; order Binatales; family Binataceae; genus JASHPB01. The sequence goes on along the minus strand of JASHPB010000291.1, from coordinate 2,185 downwards.
TTCTGGCAGAGCGCGTCGATCTCGGCCCATCCCACCAGACCATCGAGCCACGCATCGAGTTGCTTTGGCCCGACACTGGCGCGTGCCGCAGAGTGATCGGCGAGCAGCATGCTCGCCGTGATCTTCTCCTCGTACGATCTTCCGCGATAGAGTCCGTCAAGAACCGCCAAAAATTCAGTTTGCGAAATACCCCTGTTGTGTTTGAGCCAGGCCTTGGCAATCGTCCTGAGCGTCAGAATCGAAACGTCCCAGTAGAAATGACCGCTGCTCAGGTAACTGTCGTTTGCCTGCGTGTGAGCGCGCCGTCGCTGTTGTTTTCGAATCTCCGCCAGCAAGCTTCTATGAAGTCTTCGCACGGCGGGTCTCCGAATATCGGTTCAAGGTCGAACGGCAGTTTAGTGCCAAACGTGATTACTTACCACGAATACCCTGCCTTGAGACGCTTCTCCTCGCTACGAACTACTGTTTCTGGAGCCGTCCATCCGGACCCATAGACCATTACTCGCTGAGCGCCGTGGTGTAGGATTGGCTGGATCGAGATGTGACCATCGCGGTTATGGAGCCATGATGCGGATTGTGGAAGGGGATTTCAGCGACCCGCGGGTGATCGCTCTCCTGAAAATTCATCTGACTAGTGCCCGGGCAGAAACGGCGGCGGGCAGTGCGCACGCTTTGGATATAAACGGGCTGCAATCACCTGGCATCAGCTTTTGGACGATATGGGAGGATGAGACCCTCCTAGGGATCGGGGCGCTGAAGCGGCTCTCGGGCGATCATGGCGAGGTCAAGTCGATGCATACTGCTCAGTCCGCGCGCAGAAAGGGAGTGGGAACTGCGATGCTGCGCCACATTATTGCAAGCGCACGCGCAAAAGGCATGTCGCGCCTCAGCCTAGAGACGGGCTCCTGGGACTATTTTCGACCTGCGCGCGCCCTCTATAACAGGCATGGCTTTGTGGACTGCCCACCGTTCGGCGACTATGTGGCGGACCCAAACAGCATCTTCATGTCGCTCGACTTGCGAAATGCCTGAGCCGCGGGATGCCCGCGCAGGAGAGCGCGTCGACTATTCACCGCGAAGCTAACGACGGTGCTTCCTACATTTGCTGGCGCGAGATGAAGACGCTGCCCTTGTTGCCAATGTGCACACAGTTGATGTCGTCGCGGTAATCGTCCCCTCGGAGAATTGCACTCACACCGCCCTTTAACCTTAAGGAGCGGCCGCGCACTGGCCCTCCGGAGCTCGGGTAATTGCTTCGGAAGGTCACTATGCGGCGGTGCCAAATTCCGAGACCCCGGTGAGTTCCAAAGCGGCCGTTGATGGGTTCCCAACACATAGATGGCCAGCAGCGCGTTGGTTGTTCCTTGCGCAACCACCGCATCGTGAATCCGCCCTCGGCGATAAAGCGTGACAGGGAAGAGCATTGCCGCCAATGGTCCCAACGATCCATCGCTGATGAAGCAACCCGAATTCGGCCTAACGTGGCGTCATCGAGCGTGAAATTGTGGGCCATGAAACACGCTTTTATTGTTATTTCTGTGACCCCATGAGTAGGTGGGCATCATGGGGACGAAAGAAAAGCGAATCAAGGCCCAGCCGTCGAAATCGGGCTACTCCTGGTTAAATCGGCGAAGATCCCGCTTCAACTGAACCGATCCTCTCGGTTTAGCTTAACCCGCATCCAGAGCTTGGCTGTAGAGCAGACTCACCATCAATAACGCATTTTGTTAGCTTTTCTTCAAATTTAGTGGCTATTTATGTTAGAAGGTAAAATTTCTTTAACAGAGAGTTGCGCCGACCATCGCTTGTCAAACGAATGGAGCTCATTGTATAAAAGCCACTCTCAGGTGGCTCAACAAGTGGAAATTTTGTCTAAAACTGATTTTTTCGGCCTACTTCTTTTTTCCTAGTGAAGGGTCGAGCTCCAAGCGGTGGCCAGCGGTTTTGATTTATGAGACGCCATTCGAGCAAGAAGGATTTTTCTTCAATCGAAAGCTGTTGTCGGAAGCGGGGCAAGCGATAGCGAGGTGGAGGAAATCGTTCAGACCCGAGTTTGCGGCTATTGGAGGGCTGGCAGGGGCAATATTAATAGCAGTCTTCCTGCTCATGGCGGGCACATTTTCGGCTCGCGAGGCGGAAGCGGAGGTGTCTATTCCGGTTGACACCGACTCTCAATCTGTTCTGC
>JASHPB010000290.1 GCA_030038355.1 Candidatus Binataceae bacterium | reverse complement strand
AACGTCTGCTGGGAGGAAGGCTGATGCGTAACACGGGTTGGGTAGCTCTGGGCGCGATCGTCGGAGCCAATCTGAGATACATCATCAGCAACTGGGCCATGAAGAACCTCTCCGCGTCGCTACCCTACGGTACTCTGTTCATCAATGCGAGTGGCAGTTTTGTCTTGGGGTTCTTCCTAGCTTGGACGACGGATCGAGTATTCGCCGATCCCCGTTGGCGCGCGCTGATAGCAGTAGGCTTTTGCGGTGGCTATACGACATTCTCTAGTTATGCAGCCGAGACATATACTCTGTTCGGTCAGGGCCACTATTCACTGGCGTTCGATAATTTCTTGGCCAACAACGTTCTTGGCCTGTTTGCGGTAGTAGCTGGCATGGCCCTAGCGAGGGCACTGTAAGATGAGCAATGCAATCAAGGTTTCCCTCTATATCAACGAGTCCGATAGGTGGAACGGTCGCCCTCTGCATCTCGAGATCCTGCAGATGCTCTATCGAAAAGGCATGGCAGGAGGCACGGTACTCCACGCGGTTGCGGGCTTCACTGCCGGTTCCGGTGTCGAGACAACATCGCTGGTAGACGCAGGCGCAAAGCTGCCCCTTGTGATTGACTTCATCGATACGCCCGGGAACGTCGCACAAGTCCTGCCGCTGCTCAAGGAAATGGCCGGCCACCGGCTCATCATCAGCCAACCTGTTGAGATCGAGAATTCGCCACCTGTCAAATGAGCTCAAGCGGCATCAAGTGTGCAAAACGGTTCGGCTAGGGAAAGCACGTACGACCTCCAGCCGAGATTCACGGTCAACGCCAGATAGGCGAGCAAGCCAGAGGCATTTTGCTCGCCGCCGGTTATCTCCATCGCCTTCGTTCGCCGATTGAACTCTTTTTTGATTAAGTCCAATGGGATTAGTGGTGCGCAAACTCGGCCAGTATTTCTGTTCGAAGCGGTAGAAGCGCAACAGGCTGTCGAGGTCGCGCTCGATGATCCCGACCGCGCTCGGATAGGCGCGCGACGGCGACCAATGAGGCAGACCTGCGTACTGTTCGCTCGAAGGCATGCCGTCCATGGAATCCGTTGTATCTCAATACCTATTGATATAGTTTCGATTCTGTCGCGAAAAACGACCGCCTCATTCTAAGCCGACAAGTTTGGCGGGCTGTCGAGCATAAGCCGGTCATACGCTTTCGCGTGGTTCGGCGAGCGTCTCCAGAGTAACCACCTGACGGAACTTCAGGTCAATCTCAGCCGGTCGGCGTCTTCGGACGCTGCTCGTCTGCGACAAGAGGAGCGCAGCCATGCGGAATACTGCTACGATTATTGGTGCGGGCCTTGGCGGCCTTACCCTCACCCGTGTTCTCCATCTTCATGGTATCCCAACCAAGATCTACGAGACCGACGCCTCGGTGGACGTGAGAGGATAGGGCGGCCTGCTCGATATCCACGATTATAACGGACAGGTCGCGCTCAAGGCCGCCGGTCTCTTCGACCAATTTTTGAGTCTCGCCCGTCCAAGCGAGGATGCGAAGCGTATCGTCGACAAAGACGGTGTCGTTCTGTTCGACCAGCCCGGCAGCCAGACCACCAACCGCCCTGAAATCGACCGAGGTGACCTTCGGAAGATGCTCAGTGATTCGATCCCCGCGGAGACGATCGCGTGGGGTCACAGGGTCGTGTCGGTAGCGCCAATCGGCGCCGGACGGCACACAGTCACCTTCGCCAACGGCTCAACAGTCACCACCGACCTGCTCGTGGGCGCCGATAGTACGTGGTCTAAGGTTCGGCCTCTTCTATCAGATTCGACGCCTGCCTACACGGGTACCTCATTCATTGAGACATTGCTCTTCGATGGCGACACGCGCCACAGGGCCAGCGCGGATGCGATCGGAAGTGGCACGCTAATGGCTGTCGCACCAGGGAGCATTTTGGCCCATCGCTACGCGGACGGAACGCTCCACACCTACGCGGCCCTGAACAAGCCGGAGGATTGGTTTGACTTCAGCGACGCGAAAGCGAGCCTGGCCCCTATTGCCGAACAGTTCGAAGGATGGGCGCTGCAGCTGACTGCCCTCATTTCAGATGGCGAAACCGATCCGGTGCTCCGCGCGATCTACGCTCTTCCCGTGGGACATCGCTAGGAGCGGACTCCAGGCGCGACGCTGGTCGGCGATGCCGCGCATCTCATGTCGCCGTTCGCAGGCGAAGGTGCGAACCTCGCCATGTACGACGCTGCAGAGCTTGCCCAAGCCCTGATCGCCATCCCAGACGACTTCGAAGCGCGCTTACTGCGTACGAACGCGAACTTTTTCCCCGCAGCGCTCAAGTCGCTGCCGAGACGGCCCAGAATCTAGCGAAGTTCTTCGATGCCACCGGGCCAAATGGCGTCGTCGAGCTGTTCAGCACGCGTCTAGCGTCACCTCGCGGAGGCGTTTAGCCTACGGTGCTAGACGTCGCGGTGTTCTTCGGCCGAGTGTTCACCGGCACGATGTGGGTGCTCACCCGAAATCGGCAAGCCTGAATAGCTCTCGCGCACCACCAAGGCCCTTGAGCTCATGGTTTCCAGCGGGTTCGAATGCGAGCTCGGAGCCTGCTAGCAAGTGCTTGGTGATCGCTGAGACGAGCACCTCACCCGGCATGGCAACCCCCGCGATGCGCGCGGTTTCATGGACGGCGAGTCCACGTACGTTGTCGCCCAGGAACTCTACCTCGCCAGTGTGTACCCCGGCGCGAATCTCGATGCCGAGGTGGGCGACCGAGGAACCTATCGCCCGGGCGCATCGAACCGCTCGGGCGGGACCGTCGAACACGGCAAGAAATCCGTCGCCGGTAGTCTGAATCTCGCGTCCCCGAAAGCGGTTGAGTTCGAGCCGTACTTGGTGGTTGTGCTCAAGGAGCAGCTCGCGCCAAGCGGAATCGCCAAGCCGTCTGAGATGCGAGGTCGAGTCCACGATATCGGTGAATAGCATGGCGGCGAGCACCCGATCTCCATCGGCCGGGGCGGCGTAGAGCCGCGCGCTTGCGAACTCGATCGCCTCGAAAGGTTCGTTCCCGACAACCCAGGCATCGTGACCGGGAGGGAAGTCGTAGACATCGTCGATCCCGACTTCGCACACCTCGCCCGCATCGGTTTCCAGACGAAGCCGCCCTTTAAGGACGATGCCTTGATGATGGATTTGGCAAGAGCGGGTGCCAGCGATTGGACCGACGTCGTGTGACCAGCGCCAGCCGGGCTCAAACACGAACCGCCCGATCGTGGTCTCGTTATGGGATATGGTCTCTATCCGACCGTTCGGAAAGCGCCGGACCGCTTCTGGATTGCGGAGACTCTTTGCCTGGGGACCCGACATGGAATTCCTCCGAGAACTCCGAGTAATGACATCCATATCTTAAGGTTGCTGAGATTTCTGACCGCGACCACGGGTTCGGGGGCGCGCCCGCAGGCGGCGAAGAGGCTCAGCCAATTTCAACAGGTGGGTCAAACGCCGACACCAACAGAGCAGCGGCGCACATGGTACGCGGACTGTTTCTGTGATCTTCATCATTGGGCATCGCGGAATCTCGGCGCAGCAGTGATCCATTGTCGCCCCGACTGCGAGCTTGCGTTCCCTATGACGAACAATAATAAGACACCAAATACAAATATCGCTGCTAGTTCAGCCCATCGCAATTGGTGCACCATATGACGGATCGCTTCGGTTTCTTGACAGGGCGGAAGAAGTGCCATTTCCTCCCCGTGACACAGCCGAACAACCCCACCTAAAGCGCCCACGATTAGCTCCATCGCCGGAATTCGGTACTTGTGCACCCGGGCTTCAAAATGCGACGAAGTACCCATCGCAAGGATCACGACCAATACTTGGGCGATCGCAAATCCTGCGGTTACATTGGCGATCTGCCAAAAGTTCTGGGCATAGGTTTCTGCGATGGACATTCCGCTCTCCGACTCTGCGCCGATGCGTAGATACCTTTCTGCTGCTGCCGCCGCCGTCATCTCGTCGATCTTGACCGGAACTTCGAACTCAATCTGCTGACTCGGCAGCGCGCGGGAGCATTGTTTCCCGCCTCCGCTCAGAAAATTACGACCGCGTACGAAACAATTATGATGGCATCGACCCCAGATAGTCGCGCTTGCCGATGTTCACTCCGACCTGGCGAAGAATGTCGTACGCGGTCGTCGTATGGAAGCCGACTTGCGGCAGTGCGAGGTGATACAGATAGTTCTGCGCCTTCATGCTCCGCTGCTGGCCGCCCAGCGGAATCGTGACGTCCGAATCGTCTTTGCCATCGAGCTGGTTGGGCCGCAGCCCCTTCAGAAAATCGACGGTCTTGTCGATGCGCAGTTGCATTTCGGCCCAGCTGTTATCCTGGTCCGGCAAGCTCGGTAGAGCTATGCCGGCGACGCGGCCGGCGGCGAGGGCGTGATTGCAGACCTGGCGCACCTGGCGCTCGAGCGTGAACATGTCGGGATAGAGCCGCAGATTGAGTACTGTGGCAGTGTCCCATTTCTGCGCGGTGGCGTGTTCCTCGGCTTTCCGCAGTACGGTCTTGAGGCCGCCGAGCAATTGAAGGCAAACCGGCACGAAACCG
>JASHPB010000289.1 GCA_030038355.1 Candidatus Binataceae bacterium | reverse complement strand
CGCCGCTCGAATCCCATGCATATGTGGTACATTTTTTCGTCTCCTTGTTTTTTCTTGATGCGCCTCCAGGCGGGCGTCTAAATAGGCAACGAATGACGAGGGCCAGTTTCGACAGCTCGTGATTCAGGTTCTGCCGCCATTGCCGACATTATCGATTCCGCCGCTTTGCGTTGGCGTCCAGATGAGTATCCGACGCTCGTTAACTCAGTTGCGGTCGCCTGCTGACTTTGTCGGCTGGCGGACCGGGTCGAGCCCGAGCGTGAGGCGCTCGGTTGCTTGGTGCCACGCGGCGGAAGCTGGCTCGTCAGATTTTCAAAGAGGAGTTTGCGCGCAGACGAGCGCACGGCAGCGTAGAGTTCAAAAAATATCCACTCCTGGCCGCGCGAGGCCAACCGTATTGGGCCGTTCTTACGAAACGATAAATTCCCGCAGAACACGGAAGAAGCGCTCCGGTTCGTCGCGCTGCACGCCATGGCCCGCGTTGGAAAACCGCTCAAATCGTACAAGCCCAGGCGGAACTCGAGATGCCATATCTTCGGCGCTCGCGATCGGCGTGATTGGATCTAGTTCGCCGCCGATGATTAGCGTCGGACACTTGATCCGACCGAGGGCGGCCAGCAAGTCGAAAGAGCGGATCTCTCCGGCAAAGAAGAACGACGACAGGTCTTCGTTCCTTAGTGATCGGGATATCATCTCGGGGCCGGTCGGCGTGCGCGTGTAGAGTGGGAAGCAGACCTTGATATATTCAGCGCTCGCCTCAGGCGTGGGGTCATCGAAAAAGCGTCTAGCGACCTCGCGCGCCCGACTCCCGCCAAGCTTTTCGAACACATCAAGGGAACGATCGGGTCGCATCTTTGCCGTCGTGCTTGCGAGAACCAGTTTGCCCGGATGATCGGGATGGCGTGTTGCGTAAGCGAGCGCTACCATTCCGCCGAACGACTCGCCGATTACTATTGGACGCTCGATCTCGAGCGCATCGCAGAAGCAACGCACGTCGTCGCCCCAACGATCAAGGTTGTAGCGCCCGACCGTGTCGCGATCGCTGCGGCCATTACCGCGATGATCGAGATAGACCACCTGGGCAATATCAGTCAGCTCGGAGAATGCTGGCTTGAATATCGAATGGTCGAAGCCCGGTCCCCCGTGTAGCATCAGCACTGTGGGAACTTCTCGCATGGTCATGCCGTCTGGGCGAAGCTTCGCGCCCTCGACGTCGAAGAACAGGCGGACATCTTCAACCCTGATGCGCATTGGGAAACCCCTTACGGCGGCTTCGCTGCCTACGCGAATTATTTTGTATAGCGCATCTCCGACCGCCAGCACATTCGAGAAGTACCACCGATTTCATGCACCCCGCAGATGACGGAGCGACCCGGAGATCGACCGTTCAGCCGAAATGCGATCAGTGATGGGAGAGCAGAGAACGATTCGTCCTCTGTACCCTATTAAGCGGCGTTAAAGGTTCGCCGCGTTGCGATTAGAAGCGCGCGCTACTCGAAGCAGTGTTTGTCGTGGACTCGCCCAAGGCGATGGTCGCAGGCGCATCTTGCGTCAAGGTGCCGATCACAATTCGGCGCACGACACTGGCAATGCTGCCGCCATGCACTTTGGCCACTTCGTTTGCGCGGAATAGAAACAAAAGGGGCTGTGTGATCGTATGGTATGAACAGCGACCCGAAAGCCTCGGCAAGTCGGCCCAACCCTCGCCTCCGTGCTAGATCCATCTGCCAAAGTCGATCTCGCGCAGCAACGAATCCTTGGCCGAAAAAGGCGTCGGCTTCAGTTTCTGCGAATATGTGCGGAGTGCGCCAAGCGTCGTAACAAATCTCGACCTGACGAAGGAGGCCTGGGACTCTGTGAGCAACGTCTGCGGAAACTTCCTTCGCCATCGACCCCGACCTCACTCATCATCAGAATGGAATATCCAAGCCTGTCCTCGGTCAAGTGGTAAGCTGCCGTGAACGAGCCTTACCTGATCTTCGCTCGACAGTTCGTCATGTCGTTCGGCAGACGTGCGTTGAGAAGCTAACTATCCGAAACGAAGTCCTGTGCCCTAAAGAACGGATTGCGGTCTGTCTTGGCCCGATGGATCTTCTCTTTGAAGAAAGTCGCCAGGTCTCCTTCGCGATCGAGCACTCGAACAATCTCTTGGAGCTCACAGAGCACGAACACTTTTTGAGAGAGGCCCGTCTTCGCGTCTTCGACCGCTGCGGCCGAAAAACCCGAATAGGAGATGAAAATCCCTCCGACGCTTCCACGGTTGAAGACGCTGACCATGTGCGGCGCGATTTCCCCTCGACCGATAGCTCTTGCCACCACTTCATCTCGACTAAGTAGTGCATCCCGCCGAGCTCGACCACGCCGTCGATCTGCTCGACTATTCCTTTGCCTTCATCACCCTTTATGGCGAATACCTTGCGTACCAGGAATCCCGCCATTGCGAATTGTTTGTTTAGAGCACTCTCAAGCTGTTTGCCCCGCTTGACTGCATCGCTATCAGCGAACAATTCATACAGTGCATCCCTGAGTTCCGTCTGGTCGGCGGCTTTCTTCTGTTTCTCTCTTATTGCCTTGTCGTGCTGCTCTTGCCGCTGCCTCCGTTCCTTCTCGCGCTCGATATTCATGCGCGTAAATGAATCCTTGACGTTGACAAGCTGGCGTACCCGTCCGACTAAAGCCTCGGCCTGCAAACGATCGTTGTCCTAACAACTCGAGAAATCTTCAAACTCCGCAAGGCGCTTGATCACTTCGCGTCTCTGCCTGAGCGTCCCGTCCCCGCCTTCGTTCAAGTTCCGCAAAACGTCGGAGCGATATCGTACTTCTTGACCGATTCGCGATTCGCGTGAACCTTAGCCCGCCTATCGGCCAGAAATTGCGCCGGCGTCCCCGCTCCGTGAAAGAAATCGAACCGCCTGCTTCGACTTGAAGAGTTTGGGAATCGTGGCCGTCAACAGCTCAAGCAACTCGGGTGGATAGTGGTAAGCCTCGTCGAGGGTTGTATTGGGACTGGCGCTCATCACTTGCTATTATCCTCTGCCGGGTTCAATCTCGAAAGCATTTTTGGGCGCTGTGCGTGGCGAATTGCAGATTCTGGCACAAAACGGCTCCGTACCAGTAGTTGGGAAGGTGAAGCGCGCTTGCGGCTACCATACTCAGCAATGCTGCAACCGTTGCGTTCTGGCAGAAGGAAAACGGATGCGGCAGCGCCCCGATGCAACCTCTATCCGCTCAACGAGACCGAGGCTCAAGTATCGCGGAAGTTCGGTACCAGTGGCTCAGCCTTTCTCATCGCACCTGGCCTCCTGCCCATTAACTGCGCTTGTAGCTGGAGTATTCTTGAGCCGCGATGGCTCAAACTCCTGTAACAGATATTAAGCTGCTGGGAGCCGGGCGATGACCCTAAGGCGGGACGGCGGAGTGCTCGCGATGATGTGCGTGCTGTTAACGAGCATCGCCGTGCGAGCCGTTGGTGTCTCAGCAATCGCCACCGATGACATCGATGTTCCTGCCGTCGACGCCCTGATGCTGCGCCTCATGGCGAAGTATAACGTCCCGGGGCTGGCTCTGGCGTTGATCAAAGACGGCCGGATCGTGATGGAGAAAGGATATGGCTTTCGAAACCTGAAGACTCAAGCCCCTGTTACCAGGGAAACACTTTTCAATATCGGCTCGATTTCGAAATCCTTCACGACGCTAGGAATCGCTCAGCTGGTCGATGAGCAGAAGGTCGACCTCGATACGCCGGTCATCAAATACGTGCCGGATTTGCGGCTAAGCGACCCGCAGGCGATGCGGACAGTTACCTTGCGGCAGTTGCTTTCTCACACGAGCGGCTTGCCCCCCGACGAGCAGTGGCCCCGAGAAGTACCGCCGACCCACCAGGGGATCATCGGTGAATTCGCAATGATGCCGGTCACGGCAAAACCTGGGACAGAGTTTCAATACTGTAGCCGATGCGTGGTGCTCGCGGCATATATCCTTGAGCGCGTGACGGATAAGACCTGGGAAACATACACTCGCACGCGTATCTTCGCGCCGCTGGGGATGAGCAGAGCTTCATTCGGCCCGTTTGGCCTAGAGGGGGCGGCAGACGCCGCTCAGCCCTATTGGTATGGAGTGTTCTTCGGCCATACCCAGGTGCCGTGGAAACGTCTTGACTACCTTGGGGCCTTAGACCCTGCAGGCGGCATCGATGCAAGCGTAGTCGACATGGCACGATACGCGCTCTTCCAACTGGGAGATGGAACGATGTCTGGGCGACGGGTGGTCTCAGAGCGTATGTTAGCGGAATTGCACCGCCCTGAGACTGCTGTCCCCGCGTCGTGGACCTCGGCTCCCATTCAAGACCTGCACTATGCGCTCGGGTGGTTCACTGCCGAATATCGCGGGGTGGATGTCGTTTTTCATAATGGCGCGAATCCAGGCTTCAGGGCTTCGATCGTTTTGGTTCCGACCTTCAAAGGGGGCGTGATCATCCTAACGAACGAAGATTCGGGTTCGTTCATAAACGCCGCCACCTGGCGCCTGGTCGACGAACTACTCCGCATCATCCCAAGCCGACCTGCCTCGTGAGCCGCGTTCAGGCTCTTCGAGTCGAAGTTCACATCTTAGCAACCGACAGAACTCAGCACCTGAACGCCGTTATAGTGGACGCCTTCACCAATTGATCTTTTGCTAGAGAATTATTGCGAGTGGGCCCACTGGGCATGCAATTGAGCGTAGTAATCGCCGCATGATCGAGATGGAGTGTCCCTAGCGCGCGGCGACCCTCCAAGGCGCCATGCGGCTGAACAACCGATCCCGCAGGACCAGCGTGTGAAACAGAACAGCCGAAAAATGCGCGATGAACGCGAGGAATAAGAGATAGGCGAGAATCGTATGCGCCTTCCGCAAGGCCGCGTACAACATCACGCTATGCGGAAGGATGGGGAAAAGATGAAGCCCTCCATACAATACGATCGGATAGCGCGCCGCGGACAACATCGCCCAGCCGACGAGCGGCTGCACGAACAGCAGTGTGTACAGCAAGATTTCGGACTCATGTGCAATGAACCGCTCCTGAGTCGACATCGTTGCAGGAAAAGGAGGCATGGTGCTGAACTGCCGGTTCAGGAACCGGATCACCACCAGAATCAGGATCAGGATCCCCAGCGGGCGATGAACTGATACCAGCCACTGGTAGTCGGCGAGCGAAGCGATCATGGCGACACCAATGCCGAGCACGGTGAGCACCATCGCGGCCACCAGCCAGTGAAAAAACCGCATGGAAACTGTGAACTGCTGCTGGTTTGTCGTCATCCTGGTGCTCACTTTTGCACTTCCGAAGGTGTGATCGCGCTTGGCTCCTTCTTCTCGCCCGCTCGCCTCGTAAACGATTGCGAATAAACCGCCGATCGAGGGCTGAGCAAAGGATCGTCGGACGGTGCAATGCCGACCGGCAACACCAACGGATCGAAGTTGATGTCGCGACAGTTTCCAGGCGCCTCGGCCTCAATTCCGTCGATGGTCAGCGTACCCGCATCGACGTGCTCCCGATCTTCCGGCCATGGGAGCGTCGCGTCGTCGGTAGGGTCGCCGGGTTGTCCGACCGTGAGGACCAGCCGCCACTGTACGGGCCCACTGTTAGCCCGGGCGATGAAATCGTCGAAGAGATAATTCTTATCGGTATTGGCGGATTGAGCCGGATCTTCGGGTTTGAAAGCATCCAGCGGTACGAACGACCAACGAACCGCCGTCGAGGTGCCCGCCGCGTTGATGAAACGGAACGAATTGAGACTGTTGAAAGTGCTATTGTCGAAGCCCGAGGAAAATGGTTTGGATTTGATGATCGTTAGCGCCTTCGCACTCTCAGGATGGGCGGCGAAGAATGCCTTTAGCTTGTTGGGATCCGGCTTGCCCGTCGCCGGGTCCGGCTTCCCCGCCAGCAATTGATCGTAAATCCCTGAGCGGTTCTGACCGCGAAGACGGGGATGTCAACCATTGCCGTTCGCCACTCTTCCCCGTTGGCGGATGTGAAGTCGAGTCCCATTCCGCGCACGGACGCGGGGGTGTCGGACACGTAGGGGTTGCCGCCGGGGAGCGAGAAGCGGCCGACCACCGGCACGCGGCCGGGCTCGAACACGACAGCCTTCGATAAGCGCGCACCCGCGCCGTAGCTCTCGAAGTACCCCGTGATGCACATGCCTTTGGCATGGTTGCGACGGAAACCGAAGTGGATTCCGAAGACCTCCTGGAAGCCGTTGACCAAGTGCGCAGGCGTTAGTTCGTCCGGACTGAACCAGCCACCCAAATAGAGAAACCCTCCGACGACACATAGGAGGACAACGCCGATGCCCGCCAATCGCGCCCGTGTGCTGGGTATGGTCAGAGGGGCTGGTTTTGTCGATGGGGTCGCGTCACTTGGCAATGCCGCCTCCAATGCCTGATTGTCTTGGTGATCGTGTGAGCGCGAGAAATTCTATACCATGCAGACGTTTTGAAAATACTAATCTCTTTTCGATGTCACAGTGTGGCGGCTTAAGGCTCTCAACCGCAGCCGCGTAAGCGCCTCGTCGGAAAAGACGCGAGAGGTATCCACGAGTCGGTGCGTCGCTTCATCGCTGAGCTTGAGCCCGTTTTTGCCGCGCACTTAGAGACGGGTTGCGCATGCTTTCCCGCGGCTGGCCCGCGTGCGATCTCACTGCTCATATGATCTGGCCTTGGCACTCGATTGGCACGGATCGCGAAAACATCAATGCAGAGAAGGAGAATTTGTCCCTCTGCTGATTATCAATCCGCAACTTCGTCACCACTCCCATATTACTCTGGGAGCGAATGAAAGAGCTAATCGCAGCCTTTCAGGGTACCACAACTTGCTTTCGGCAGACTCGTGCTGGTGAGGGGAGGTGGCTAAATGAGCGAAGTGTGAGGTATCTTGACGTATACGAAACGGATGACCCAACTCCCAAACAAAAGAAAAATCACGGCACCAACTACGAAGGGGAAACTATCGCTGTAGAGCGCCAGACCCAAGGGGATTATTGTTGCGGCAGCGAACATGAGTACGCCGACGAGCCACTGTTGTCCGTGCGTGTAGAGGCGCGCGTGGGTCGGTTGCAAGTCCGCAAACAACAGTCCCAAGGGAATCGTATTGATCACGAGCAGTACGATGAATGCGGTGCGTAGGATTGCGGTCGCCTGCGCTCGTCCAATCAAGGCGGATAGGAGAAGCAGCTCGGCGCATCCTATAAGAATAGCCGAATTGGTTAGATAACCTCCCATCCAGCGCGCGTCTCTCCAACCTGGTTGCGCGTTCGTACTGAGCAACACGCCTTTATAAGCGGCAGAGCCGAAGCCGAACGGAAGTCCGACGATCACTGCGAGGATGCGCGCCCACTCGAAGTTTATCCCGATCTCGGAGAGCAAGCTGAGCCCCGCCGCCGCCGTCAGGGGAAGCGAGAAGATCGACAAACACCACGTCCCCACGGACATCGGTGACCGGGGCTTGAAAATCCGGAGCATGTGATGGAAGCGCAACGGATCGCCCAGATCGGACACGAGCAGTCCAAGGTCGATGAGCAAAAGCACGAGAGCGACCGGGTAAGCCACTATCGCCACGGGAGTGAAGATCGCAGGGGCCGCTAACTCGCTCACCCCGCCTGCCATGAACAATCCCGTCGCCATACCGTTGAGCAAAGCGTCCCAGGCGATCGTACCGTGCCAGGCAGGCGCCTTGGTCACGGGAAGGTTCACATAGCCGCTGACGCTCCCTCCTCTTGGCAAGGAAGGATTGAAAAGTGGCAATGGTTTCGAATCTGCGGGCAATTCAGGATCTCAAGAGAACCACGACAACTAGCAGTGCGCCGATTGCAGCCAGGCCACCCGCAACGGAGCGAACGTAGTCTCCCATCATGTGCAGCCACGGATTGAATGGATTATCTGGCAGGCCATACACGGAGGGACGATCGACGAGCAGATAGAACGAATGCAGCTCGGAATAGGTGTCACTAGCGACGTCACCATACAGGTACGCCTCCGGGACGCCGCGGCGATGGAGTTCCTCCACACGGTTGTGGGCCATCTCACGTAGTTCGTCGAGAGGGCCGAAGTGAATCGACTGAGTCGGACACGCCTTGGCGCAGGCGGGCTCGAGACCGTCGCGCTGACGGTCGTAGCAGAGTGTGCACTTGTGCGAATGGCCGCCCATGTTGCTGCGAGTGATGACGCCGAAGGGGCAGGCTGCCACGCAGCATGAGCATCCGTTGCAGATATCAGCCTGGATGTAGACGTTCTCGAACTCGTTATGGATGATGGCGCCCGTCGGACAAGCCTGATGGCAAGGCGCCGCGAGGCAATGCTTGCAGACGTCGCTCATCATGAGCCAGCGGTTGTGATCGGACACCGTGACATCCATAGAACCACGCTCGGCGGACGACCCCTCGCCGAATTGCTCAATGAACTTCACATGCCGCCACGTTGTAGCAGACAACTCCGACGTGTTGTCATAGCTGTTACCGGACCAGATGAATCCATCCGACGGCAATTGGTTCCACTGCTTGCACGCCACCTCGCAAGCCTTGCAGCCGATGCACACGGTGGTGTCGGTGTAAAAGCCGGTGGCAGGGCGGGGCTCCGGTGGTTCACCCCGGCGGAACGGATAGACTAGGCGCTCCACCAACTCTGACAGTCGGCCGCGCGGCTGATCGCTCGCCTGCTGCAACGCGGCCAGTTCCATTTCTCTACTTGCCACGTCCTAGCCTTCCTTCTGGTTGGGCGCTTGCGGGAGTGTTCGGGATAGGATCGGTCGTCGGCCACGGCGCGGCGGACACGGTGGGTAAAAGAACGCGACTGTCGAGCCGGCCGGCCTCGACCTGGCAGGCGAACGCCTTGCAGTCGTGCATGCTCACGTTCGGGTCTGCCACTAGCGCGGTCAGGTCGTTGGCGTTGCCCCCGACAACTTCCCCAGCGAACGCCCAGTGGAATGGGAGCCCAATCTGATGGACCACGCGCCCCTCGACGACAAACGGCCGTATTCGCCGCGTCACCATCGCACGGGCCTCGATTCGGCCGCGCGCCGTCCGAATCGTCATCCAGCCGCCGTGAACAATGCCGCGCTCCTTTGCCAGCTCGGGACTCAGCTCAGCGAACATCTCCGGCTGCAATTCATTGAGCCAGCTATTGAAGCGGCTCATCGGGCCACTCAGGTAATGCTCAGTGAGACGAAACGTCGTGGCCGCCACTGGATATTCGGCCGTCGGCGTGTGGGCGATACGGTTGAGCGGTCCCTCAAAGAAGCGCACCGTCGGGTTGATATTGTGTTTTGGATAGAGCAGGTTCCCCACCGGCGACTCGACCGGCTCGTAATGCGTAGGCAAAGGTCCGTCCTTGACGCCGGGCGAGTAGAGCCAGCCGAGTCCATCTGACTTCATGGTGAATGGCTGCGCGCCGCCGATCGCCGCCATGCCCGTCGCGCCCGGAGGCGGTTGATAGTTAGGCGGCTTCTCGAGCTCAAAGTCCGGATGGTCGAGTCCGACCCAGCGCCGCTCCTCGGAGTCCCACCAGACCAGTTTCTTCCGTTCCGACCAGGGACGCCCGTCCGGGTCAGCTGACGCGCGGTTGTAGAGGACGCGGATGTTGTTCGGCCAGGCGAAGCCCCATTCCGGCGCGAAGGGGTCATCTGTGAGCTTGCGTTCGTTCGCACGGTTGCGCCCCGGCTCGGGGAACACGCCGCTGTAGACCCAGCATCCGCATGCCGTCGTGCCGTCGTCCTTCAACTCAGAGAAGCCGCTCACAAGGCGAGGCCGTCCCGTGCGCGGGTCGATCTGGTCAAGTTGATGGCCGTTCATCTCCATCAGCACCTTCTCGAGATCAGGTTCCCCTTCGATGCGGCTGGGTGTGCCATCGGGCAGACGCAGTTGCTCGTCGAAGTCGTACTCCCAGATGAGGTTCAGCAGCGGCTGGTCCTTGGGATCGGTCGAGCCGGCGTATAGATG
>JASHPB010000038.1 GCA_030038355.1 Candidatus Binataceae bacterium | reverse complement strand
AACCGCGAGCAATACGCTGGTTGCCATACAAAAACCCTCCCCAACAACTGCCACTAACCTAACTGCTGGCAATTGCTTCCCAAAACGATCATCTTCCTATTTCCCACTTTTCGTCGAGACCAAAGACGTAATGAAGCTTGGTGCTGGCCTAGTCGGCACGTTGGCTTATCGTGTACGCGGCGTTGTATGTGTGGCGGTGGAACCCTTCCGCGTGCATCGTCGTTCACTTTGCGACGGACGCTGGACTGATCGGTTTACCACTCGCTCCGGCCTACTGGCTGCCACGCGTTTTGCGGTTCATGTAACAAAGAATCGGGGCGGGTTCATTCTGTCCGACCGGACCCGGTCCAGCTTTTCGGGATTATTGAGGCCTTTGCGGTGTTTGTTCGCGTTGCCCTGGACCGACTAGATAGACCATGGAAGTGATCTGATCAATTTACGAAATACTGGTGGTGATGCTTCCAATCGAGCGGGAGATCGACACGGCCATCCTTAAACATCTGCAGATTGACCGCGATGCGCAATTCCCCGTTGACAATCGCCTCAATCGAATCCGGCGACACAAATGCCATTCTGACCAATTCACTGACATAGCGCTTCGAAAGTTTCTCGCGCCGAGCAATTTCAGCCAGCGAACGAGCGCGACCAGAACTCAACTCCTCGTACCAGTGTCGGGCGCGCGCAATAGCCTTCAACAGCGCAGGGTCAAGAATTCTCGGCTCGACGCCTCCTGAAACTACCAGCCTCATCTCAACGCCACGCCGTTTGATGCTCATGGGAATGAAGCGGTCCAGCTCCAGATTCCTCGTGGTAGATGTGCCACCCGATCCATTTTGCACGACCGGGAGACGCAGCCTGAGCCGGAGACCGTCGCTGCTCAGGATCACCTTTTCGATCAAACTCCTCAGGACGTTGCCTTTATCGGTCTCCGCTTGGCAGCGGTTCGCTCGAGTGCGAAGCGGAGTTCAGAACCTGAACAACGTCCACCCCGCTCTTTTCCTCGGCTTCAAGAACAGCCTGCTTGTCGTCGAGAACAACGGTTGCCGCCGTCGCAATTGCTCGTTCCAGTTCCTGAGCCGGCACTCGCCATCCGCGCTGCCCTTCATTCGACGATCCACGGACCAGGGCTCTGGAAACAAAGTATCGATATCGGCGGCCGTGGTTGAGAGCACCCTGAGCAAAGAGCGGCTCGCCAGTCTCGTCGAATACCTTTCCAGCCAACCAAGAGGAATACGCCCCGGTCCGTGGTTGGTCCTTGCGGGCCGCAGAATCGCGGAGTCGTTGCTGAACATTCTCCCAGAGTTCTCGCGCCAGAATGGGCCGATGTTGTCCGGGGTGTCGTTCCTTCCTGTGCCTTATCTCCCCAATGTAGATGGGGTTGGCAAGCAGCTCGTACAGCGCACCCCGCGAGAAGCTCATGCCACCCGTCGTGATGCCTTTTCTGGAGAGGCGGAGCTTCGACACAACCCGGTTGCGGTCGAGCTCACTTTTGAGCAGTCTGACCGAGCCCAGATCCAGGTATCGCTCGTAGATCAATTTCACCACGGCCGCTTCGCGATGATTGATGACGAGTCGGCGATCCCGAACGTCGTAGCCAAGGGGCGGATATCCACCCATCCAGATGCCCTTGCGCTTCGAAGCCGCGATCTTGTCGCGTATCCGCTCGCCGGTAACCTCGCGTTCGAACTGGGCAAACGAGAGCAGCACGTTGAGGGTGAGGCGACCCATGGAAGTGGTGGTATTGAATTGCTGGGTGACCGCCACAAACGAGACCTGCCGGGCGTCGAAGATCTCCACCATCTTAGCGAAATCGGCCAACGAGCGGGTCAGTCGATCGACCTTGTACACCACCACCACGTCGATCGCGCCACTTCGGATGTCCTCTAGCAGCCGCTGCAACGCCGGACGTTCCATGGTGCCGCCGGAGATACCGCCGTCGTCGTAGTGCGTCTTGACTAACCTCCACCCCTCACCCTGCTGACTCTTGATGAACGCCTCGCAGGCTTCACGCTGCGCGTGGAGCGAGTTGAAGTCTTGCTCGAGGCCTTCTTCGGACGATTTCCGCGTATAGTCGGCGCAACGGCGAACCGGATTATTGGCGCGTTCCATGAGCGGAGCTCTCTCCGGGTGGCTTGAGCCCAAAGAACAGGGGACCTGACCAACGGCTGCCCGTGATGATGTTGGCGACGCTGGAGAGCGATCGATGGTGTTTGCCGCGGAACATGACACCGTCTTTGAGCACGGTGACCTCGTGTCGCACGCCACCCCACTCGCGAATCAGAATCGTACCGGGCAGCACCTTCAAGGGAGCCGGAAGTTCGTCTGTAACTTGGGTACGAGCGTTTTCGGCAACCTTTTCGAGAAGTCTGCGAACGCTCGGCTTGAGCCCGCCGAGCACCCGCTCCTGCAATCTGTAAGCGATCGACCGGATTAGGAGATCGCGGCTGAAGCGGATTGGCACTTCGGTACCGAACACATCCTTCCAGCGGCTTTTCAGTTGATCCCGACTGAGAGTCTCGAGACAAGATATTTCCGCTTTGAGTTTCTGACGAACCGCATCAGATACGTTTCGCATCCCGGGCTGCCTCCGGCGGGCGGACCGACACATCGCTCCACCTCCGCGGACAGTCCAGTCTTGATGAAGAGTTTTCTGAGAAGCTCTGAGGGCCAAGTTCAGGCGGAATCTAAGGAAACTCGCCCCTGAAATCATCTTGATTGAAGGCGTAACGCCGCAGTTCCGCTCTCTTTCGAGGTCGCTTTCTGCACAAACCTTTAAAGCGCCGTAGAACTCCTCGTTTGAGACTTCCCATGCGGCCGCAACAGAGCAATGTGTCCTGAGGACGCAGCGCACTTAGCCCTGCCCAAAAGGAGACCCACGATGAGTATGGATACAAAACCGACAGCAGAAGACTCAATCAATCAAACCAGTCCGACGGGCGTCCCGAACGTCGACCGAGCAATGACTGCAAACAGAAAGCCGGGCGCCGCCAAACAGAAGGTCAAAAGCGTTGCGAGACCACGGTCGTCGCGACCACGCGCCGTCAAGTTGGTGTGCAGGTATTGCGGCAGCGACGATCTCGCGCCGTCTTTCAAAAAAAGGCACGACGCGCGATGCCGCGCCTGCTTCAAGAAACGTTATCGTTCGAATGGGTACAAGAAGAAGGCGACGACCCGAAGCTCGAAGAGATTGGCGCGATAGTATTCTTCAGAGACGAATATGCAGGGCCGGACTCCTCGGTGAGTTCGGCCCTAAGCCCGTATGACGTCAGCTCGGTTTCGCTGAATAGTCTGAATCCAACAAGCGAACGACTCTGATCGCCTGTTGGCAGGCATTGATTTTCACCACCAAAAGTACATATCGGTCTCGGCGCGATTAAAATTGTCGGCGGTGACGGAGACGGCATTACCGGCTGGCGCTCGCGAAACAGGCTGTGCGGGGGCGGATTCGACGTGGTGTCATCGCCAGGGCAGCCGAAAACTGCAAACCATCGCATGTTCACTCTCATTTGCTGTCGACTCACGGCTGCGGAGATGGATTGGTGCTAGAGAAGCTGTAGCGTGCGATTTTCCAGCTCCCGTCACCGCCCTTCATGAAAATGAACAGCTCCTGATTTGCTTCCGCATTCTTCGTGCCCGTAGCATTAATCGTGGTCGTCCCAGCAGAATTGGTGCGCGCGAAGACCCAATTGGGAGCCATCTCGACAACCTCAGCGACACTGAACTTAACGCTCAGCTTTATCGCCTTGAACACCGCATCGTACGCCCGCCGCACTGCGGCCGCACCAATAGCCGACTGGCTGTATGGCGGCATGAACACGCCGTCGTCTGCATAAAGCCGCATCACGGCATTGGTATCGGAATTGTTCAGCGCGTCTTGGTATTTCGCCAGCACTTCGGCAACTGCTTTTTCGTTTGCGTTCATAGATTTCACTCCTTCGTAGATGGATTTACCTTGGTCGCGAAATATATGCGTACGACATTTCTGCGATTACTAGGATAAAGTGGAAATCGATTTCCCGAATTTGGGATAAACGCATTTCGAGAGCCCAACGATGACGGATCTCAATGCGCTGATGATTTTCGCCAAGGTGGTGGAGGCGAACAGCTTTTCGGAAGCGGCGCGCCGCCTAAGCATGCCGACCTCGACTGTTAGCCGCCGCATCGCCGAGTTCGAGGCCCAGCTCGGTGTCCGCCTGCTCGAACGGTCGACTCGAAGACTGCGGCTCACCGATGTAGGGTCGGAAGTTCTCGAGCACGCTCAGCGGAGCGCCGAACTCAGCGATGCGGTCGACAGCATCGTCTCGAACGTTGTGTCGAACGTATCGGGGACGTTGCGGCTTTCGGCGCCGCCCAGCATCTTGGACTCGTTGGTAGTACCGCTGGTCGGTGCATTTCAGAATACCTACCCCAACGTCCACGTGTCGATCTTCGTCACCGAACGGTACGTCGATCATATCGCCGAGGGCATCGATCTGGCGTTCAGGCGCGGCATACTGGCGGATTCGACACTCGTCGCACGGAGGATCCTAACCTACCGGCATCAACTCGTAGCCAGTCCTTCCTATCTCAAGAAGCTCAGGCCGCCTAAAACGCCGCACGATCTGCTAGGCCATCGACTGCTTGCGTTCTCCTATTGGAGGCCCAACAATAACTGGACCTTTGCTCATACCAACGGAAGGGACAAAGAAACTCTGACGTTCGATCCTCACCTCTCGATCAACGACTTTGTCGGTCTTGCTCACGCGCTGCAGGCGGGCGCAGGCATCGGTGAACTTCCGCCGATTGTGCGGCCAGAGCTGATGCGCGACGGGCGGCTGGTCGAGGTCATGCCGAAATGGCGCTTCGAAACCCTCAACCTTTCAATGGTCCATCTTGGAAATCGATATATCCCGCGACCGCTGCGCATGTTTAAGGAATTCGCGGCGCAAATGGCTCCAAAGCTCTTTCCAAAGCTCCCCACTTAAGAAGTTTGCAGCCGTGTGTCATCTCGTGATTCGTACGGCTCGAGTAATCGGCACGCGATTGTCAAGCCTTAGTCTTGTCGCGAATCGGTCGCACCTTAATCATTTCGGCAGCACTGTTGAGGTCCAGCGCCGCAAGGGGTAACGTGAAACGTTCTTTGAATTCTCGCGTCATCTTTAGCGCGAAGCTTGTCGCGTTTATCGGCCAGGGCAACCTCGGATCCGGACTCGAAAGCAAGAACGCGGCCGGCACAATTCTCCCTCGACCCGCGCGTGCACGATCACCGTCTTCAGTGGTGTCACGGTGCCTAGTCTGTCCAGGTAAGGCTTAAGATCGCCACGTTTCGCGGCGGCCGTGCCAACCGAAACGCTTGGGGTCTGAATCCCGACGAATGCATCGGACCTGGGATTAGAGAGGTTCGCCGCTTCGAATCTGCGATGGCAAGTGTGGGGTATCTTGAAGCAGACAAATCGGATCGCTCAGCTCCCAAGTAAAAGGGAACCCACAGCGCCAGATACGAACGGGAGACCGCGGCTGTAGAACATGAGTGCCGGAGGTATCAGTGTCGCGACTGCAAAGATGAGCGCGCCAACGAACCACCGTCGTTCGCGGGAGTAGAGTCGCGTGTGCGTGGGTTGGAGATTCGCGAACGCGAACAACAGTCCCATTGGAATTGAATCCGAAACCGCGGCACAATCCCAAGGCCTCGTCGGAGATTGAGAGCGCTTTCAGAACCTCACTCGCTCTGGCTCTTACGACAGACTGCGAATTTGTATTAAGAATTTTGCCAGGGCATTTGGGCGATGATAGTGCATCAATTCTCGGAGACATCTTAGTCGTGCTGAGTCGCCGCGAGTTCATCACATCCATTGCGGCCACATGTGGATTTGGAGTTGCTTTTCTATCGATGCGCGCACTTGGGCTCGCCTCGAGCGTCGTTGCTCAACCTCCTCCAATCCTTCCACCAAATATTGGCAAGGGGATACATGTTGTCATATTAGGAGCTGGAATTGCCGGACTTGTAATGGCGTATCGCCTCGAGCGAGCCGGATTCGCTGTGACCGTGCTCGAAGCGCGAAAACGCGTTGGCGGCAGGAACTGGACATTACGCCGCGGCGACAAAGTCGAGCTCGACGGTGTAGCCGAGCAGTTTGTGCAATTTTCGGAGGGAATGTACTTCAACGCCGGACCAGCACGTATTCCAAGCCATCACCAAGGGCTCCTGGGATACTGCAAAATCCTCGATGTACCTCTGGAAGTCGAAGTCAATTTCAGTAACAGCAATTTACTGGAGTCTGCGAAGGCTTTCGGAGGTAAGCCGATTCAGGAGCGCCAGGCGATCAACGATTTTCGTGGCCAAATCGCCGAGTTATTATCGAAGGCAACAAACCGGGATGCACTCGATCACGAACTGAGCGCCGATGACAAGGATCGTCTTATCGCCTTTCTAAGGACTTATGGAGACCTGACCAAAGAAAACATCTATAAGGGTTCAGATCGCTCGGGTTACAAAGTTTTACCGGGAGCGTTTGATCAAGTTGGAGTTAAGCGTGACCCATTAAGCCTGCGCGATTTGCTCAAGGATGAAGCGCTGGCCGGGATGATGTTCGACGAGAATATCGTCATGCAGGCAACCATGCTCGAACCGGTCGGTGGAATGGATCGAATCCCGTACGCGTTTCACAAATCGATAAAGACCCCTATACACCTCGATGCTGAGGTCAAGCGTATTAGCCAAACTACCGACCGTGCTGAAGCAGTCTATCTCGATCGGCGGAGCGGCAATACCATCGAGCTATTTGCAGACTTTGTAGTATGCACGATACCGTTGCCTGTTCTCGCTGAGATCGATAATGACTTCAGCGCTCCTGTCAAACAGGCTATCGCGGGCGCCGTGTACGACCACTCCGCGAAAGTTGCTTTCGAGTCATCGCGCTTTTGGGAAGCTGAGCAAATCTATGGAGGATTGTCGTTCGGCACTGCCGCGACGGGTGTCGTTTGGTATCCGAGCAACGGCTTCCAGTCTGCCCGCGGTATCATCATAGGAGCTTATGTCTCTGGCAAGGCGGCCACCGCGTTTGAGGCGTTGCCAATTGCGCAGCAGATCGCGTTGGCTCGCAACGCCGTCGACAAGCTGCACCCCGGCCATGGAGTCGATTTGGGCAGCCCGGTTGCTGTAGATTGGAACAAAGTGCCGTACAGTCTCGGCCCTTGGATGCATTGGCAGGACAACCCGACTGACGCTACGGCTTACCGGTTACTCAATCAACCCGAAGGTCGCATCTACTTCAGCGGTGCTCATTTAAGTCAACTCCCGAGCTGGCAGGAGGGCGCAGTAGTAGCGGCTCACCGCACGATCGAATTGATCACAACCCGCGTCGGGGCAGCAAAATCATCGGCCAAGTCTTAAGGCGCCGCGGAAGTCCTCTCGGGCCTCTCTATATAAGCGGGGAAGACTGACGGCGTTCGACAGTTCACGCGGCGGCGGACGCTACTCTCGCCTGCAGTCGCGCTTACTCGGCGCTAATGGTCGACAGCCAACAGCGCGCCGGTCGCGAGGATCAGTAGAACGACAGTCGCCGCGATCGCTATTTCGTAGCTGCCACTCAGGTCGAAAATTTCGTTCAGCGCCAACTGAGAAAATCTACCTTGCCGAGCGGCACACCCAAGTGGCGAAGGAGGTCGTACGCGGTCGTGACGTGGAAGAAGAAGTTCGGAAGCGAAAAGCCCAACAGGTAACTGCGACCTGTGAAAATCCGCTCTCCATCACCGAACTTCGCGACCACCGCAGTGTCTTCCCGTCCTTCGAAAGCGGCCCGCGGACCCGCTTTGAGGAAAGAGAGGGTCGCATTGATTCGCGCTTGAAGATCCTCAAAGGTAGTTTCGCGATCCGGCATCGCAATGTTGTCAACCTGAGCCACCCGGACGGCCGCCAACCTGGCAGTGTCGCTCGCCCGCGGCACTTGTTGGACGAGCGTCATCATGTCGTCTGCCAGACGCGGCCTTTTTAGGTGAGTTCGGCTCTACTCACGTCTGCAGAAAACGACGGCTGAATTCGTCAAATCCAGATTGCTGCAGCTATCAGAAACCTTGCACAAAACGATGCGGTGTTATCGGTTGGAAGCCCCTGGGATTCGCGCGAGCCAACGATTCAAGTCACCGATCAGAATTTCGAGGCGACGCATCGACTGCACTTCCGCGAGTATCGTACGGCGCTGGTCGAGCGTCCAATGCTCGATGTGTGAATA
>JASHPB010000288.1 GCA_030038355.1 Candidatus Binataceae bacterium | reverse complement strand
TTGTGGCTCATGTCGATCGTGCTCTGCTTGTCGTTCTGCCAATGGCCCTGCTCGACGCACATGTACTTCAGATTCTTCGCGCAGTCGTAGGCGTCGTTCATGAATCCGGCTTTGCCAATGTCCTCGGGCCGGGTCACATCGGCGCTTTCATCGAAGTACACGAGGCCGTCGGAAGCCCGATGCACTGACTTGGCATCGAGGTAAGAATGAGCGGCGCCCCGGCCGAGGTTGAGGGACTTGGCATCCGGCTCTTCGATCCATCCGTCGCGGCTGTTCCATTGGGCGGAAGCAGGAATCGCGAGTGTAACGATCAGGATGGTGCTGGCGAGGCCGGCGCTGACCCGTGCCAAGAGTGGCGACCGCGACGAGATCGAAGTTGGTCTAATGTGCGACATGGGCAAAATCCCGCAGAACTCGGGCTGATTATCGCAAAGTCAGGCGCGCGGCGGCAGCACTTTTTAACCAAATACGTCTCAAATGACCTTGCCTCGTTTTGTGCGCGATGCTTAGACTGACCGTACGTTCATCTGACTGAACGACCAGTCATGACCCGTCACGATGTAATCAAAGACTATCGCGTCCGCGAAATCCTCGAGGCCGCGCGCACCGTTCTCGGCCGCTTCGGTATCGAGGGCACGACCATCGACCGCACCGCCAAAGAGGCCGGAATCGGCAAGGGCACCATCTACTTGTATTTCCAGGCCAAGGACGACCTCGTCCACGCCGCGATCCTGGAGGGAATCCGCGCGCTGAACGCCGAGATGGTTCGCGCCGATAACTCGTCGCTCAAGCCAATCGAACGTCTCCGCCACCTGATTCAGGTCGGCTTTCGCGTCCTGGTGTCGAACGAGGATTTCCTCCGGACCTTTATCCTGGGCAATTCGTTGCAGATCGAGCCCGACTCGCCGCGCGGCCGGGAGTATATCGAGCTCTACCGGCAGCATCTCGACTGGCTTGCGGCGCGGATTCAAGAGGGAATTGACAAGGGCGCCGTCCGCGCTATCGACCCGCAGTTCGCCGCCACGATGCTCTCCGAAATGATGACCGCGTCGCTTAGGCGCCGCGTGCTGGGGATTACATCAACTCCGATCGAAGAGGACGCTGATAAGGTCGTCGAACTTTTTCTGCAGGGCGTGCAGGCCGCGCATTAGTAATCATGAAGTACCTAACCACTGCCACCCTTGCACTTCTAATCGCCACGCCGGCACTGATGGGATGCCATCGTTCGGCCGCGGCCGACGTTGAGGTTGAGCAACCAACGAATGCGGCGATTCCGGTCGCCGTCGCCACTGCGCGTGAGCAAGGCCTCGAGCGATCGGCGGAAATCCAGGGTGCGCTCTACGCCAAGGAGCGCACGACGATTGCATCGCAGGTCGAAGGTAACGTGGCACACGTTTCGGCCGACATGGGCGATTCGGTTGCCGCCGGACAGGTGATGCTCCAAATCGACCCGCGCGAATACCAGCTTCACGTTGGTTCAGCCGAGGCCGCGCTAAACCAGGCGAGCGCCCGGGCCGCGAACTCGGCAGCGCGTTACGCCCGTGCGCTCGAACTGCGAAAGGACGGGACAATCGCGCCGGAGCAGTTCGATCAGATCGCGGCCACAATGCGCATGGATCAGGCCGATCAGCAGGCCGCCCAGCGCGCACTCGATCTCGCGAAGAAAAAGCTCTCCGACACCGACATCCGTGCGCCGTTCGCGGGATTCGTGCAGAAGCGGATGGTATCACTCGGCGAGTACGTCGCTCCGGGCAAGGATGTCTACGAATTGATCGCGATCGATCCGATCAAGCTGCGCTGCCCGATGCCGGAGCGGTACGTGCCGCTCGCAAAGCTCGGGATGCCGGTGGATCTCACGGTCGAGGCTCGCCCAGGCGCGAAATTCACCGGCACGATCACGCGGATCGCGCCCGCGCTCGATGAGGACAGCCGCACGCTGCTGGTCGAGGCCGAGGTCGATAATCCGAGCGGCGAGCTCAGGCCGGGATTCTTCGCGCACGTCACCATCGATCTCGGGCAGGACCACGCGCTCTTTGTGCCGCAGAGCTCCGTGCTCCGCTACGCAGGCGTAGCGCGCGTCTTCGTGATCACCGACGGCGTCGCGCGCTCGCGCGAAGTGAAGACGGGCGCGACGCTTGGCGATCAAGTCGAAATTATCGACGGATTGAAGGCGGGCGACCGCGTCGCGGTGAGTGGCGTCGATCGCCTGGCCGACGGCAGCCTCGTCAAGGAGCAGCGCTCGTGATCCTCGCCGATCTTTGCGTACGGCGGCCGGTGTTCGCGACGATGTTCATCGGCGTGCTGGTAGTGCTCGGCATCTTCTCGTACGAGCGGCTCGGCGTCGATCTGTTTCCGAAAATCGACGTGCCGACCGTAATGGTCACGACGTTTCTGCCCGGCGCCGCGCCGGAGGAGACCGAAGCACGCGTCACCAAACCGCTCGAGGAAGCGATTAATACCGTCAGCGGCATCGACGAGATGCGCTCGAATACACTCGAAGGTGTTTCGCGCATCATGATCCAGTTCAAGCTCGAGCGTGACCTCGACGCCGCCGTCCAAGACGTGCGCGATAAGATTTCGACCGTGCTCGATCAGTTGCCCGACGGCACCAAGCCGCCGTTGGTGCAAAAGTTCGACCTCGATGCGGTGCCCGTTCTCACGATGACGGTGACCGGCTACCAGAGCCTGAAGGAACTGACCGAGATCGCGGACAAGCGCCTTAAGCAGAACCTCGAGTCCGTGGACGGCGTCGGCTCGATCGATATCGTCGGCGGGCGCAAGCGCGAGATTCATATCGCGGTCGACGCCGACAAGCTGCATGCGACCGGCGTCACGATTCAGCAGGTGGGCGCGGCGCTTGCGCGCCAGAACGTCGAGTATCCCGGCGGCCGCATGAAGCAGGGCATGTCGGAGGAGATGCTGCGGACGCTTGGACGCATCACCGAGGTGCCGGACTTCGCCAAGATCATCGTGAGCGAACTCGACAACCGGCCGATCACGATCGGCGACGTCGCGACCGTGGAAGATTCGGTCATCGATCCGCGCTCGCTCTCACGTTGGGATAATCGCAACGCCGTTTCGCTCATCGTGCAGAAGCAGTCGGGCCAGAACACGATCGAGGTTGTCGATCGCGTCAAGCAACGCCTCGAGGAAATCCGCAGCACGCTGCCCCCGGGCGTTGATGTGATCTACTCGCGCGACTCGTCGAAGTTTATCCGCGAAGCGGTCCACACCGTGCAGGAGCACCTGGTGATGGGCGGCATCTGCGCCGCGATCGTCGTGTTCTTCTTCCTCGGCTCGATTCGCTCGACGATTATCGCGGCAGTCTCGATTCCAGTTTCGATCATCGCGACGTATTCGCTCATTCTCTGGATGGGCTTCACGCTGAACCGCATGACGCTGCTCGCGCTCACGCTCGCGGTCGGAATCGTGATCGATGACGCGATCGTCGTGCTCGAAAACATCTTCCGCTACATCGAAGAGAAGCACATGGACCCGATGGCGGCGGCCAAAGCGGCCACTGCCGAGGTCGGGCTCGCGGTCAGCGCGACGACGCTTTCGCTGGTCGTAATTTTTGTGCCGGTCGCGTTCATCCACGGCGTGATGGGCCGCTTCCTCAATTCGTTCGGCCTCACGATGGCGTTCGCGATAATGGTTTCACTGCTGGTCGGCTTCACGCTCACGCCGATGCTCTGCTCGCGTTACCTGAAAGCGGGCGGCGTCAAGCACAAATCCAAAGACGTTGCGATCTTCAAATTTATCGAGGATTACTACGACGTTGCGCTGCGATGGTCGCTCGACCATCGATGGGTAATCGTCACGGTGTCGATCGCGTTGGTGCTGTCGATTCCGTTCCTCGGCAAGCTGGT
>JASHPB010000037.1 GCA_030038355.1 Candidatus Binataceae bacterium | reverse complement strand
GGCCAACCGGGAAAAGGGGGGCAAACCCCGGTCAGCAACGGTATTGTACGTATCTTTTAGCGTGTTGCAACATTTCCAAGAAAGCCAAAAAATCGCCGAATTTGCCCGATTCAGTCGGTTGCAACGATAACTGCCTGTGAACAGCAATGACACGGCACCTTAACAGATGCTAATCTCGGTCTCGCTACTGAATCAGTTTCAGCCGCCGCCTATCGCTGGCAGGAAGTGCACTTCGCTTGACTCCCCGACTTCCTCCAGCAATCCAAATGTAGCCATCTCGCCGTCAATTGAAACCGCTATCGACGATCTCAATTCGCCATCTTGTAGCAACTGTGAGGCAATTCCTGGGAACCTCTTGTCAAGATTAACGATCAACACCCTAAGTGAGTTTCCCGCCATTTCGACGCGCTCGACGCCGCCTGTGTACTTGCGAAGCAGGGCCGGAATTATCACGGTCGGCATAATGCACAAAATGAAAGGGCCGGGCGCGCCACCCGGCCCTAAACGGCATTCTATAGCTTTAATCCGCCGCCGCCGAGTGCGTGGTCGTTCGATTCTTTAGAATCTGCTTCAGCAGGCGCGGCGGCGACATCGGGAGTTCGGTCATCCTGACCCCGATCGCCCGCGAAATGGCGTTTGCGAGCGCGGCCGGTGGTGGCACAATCGATACCTCACCGACGCCGCGCACGCCCAGCGGATGCCCAGGGTTTGGCACTTCGACGATGATTGTTTCGATCAATGGCAGGTCGAGGCAGGTCGGCATCCGGTAGTCGAGAAGCCCCGTATTCCGCAGGATTCCCTTGTCGTCGTAGAAATACTCCTCGTTGAGTCCCCATCCGATTCCCTGCGCCGTTCCGCCCTGCATCTGACCCTCGACGTAGCTCGGATGAATCGCCTTGCCGGCGTCCTGGGCGATCGTGCAGCGCAGCACCTGGACCTTGCCCGTATCGGGATCGACTTCGACATCGACGCACGTCGTCGCGAAACCCGGCCCGACGCCACGAGCGTTGACGCTGGCGCGCCCGCTCACCGGTCCGCCGGTACGCGCGAGCTTGCTCGCGAGCTGCTTCATCGACATCGGCGGGACACCGTTGCCCGTGGCGCGGAACGTGCCATCGACGAACTCGATCTCCTCGGGCTTCTTCTCCATCGCCTTGGCCGCGCGTTCCTTCAACTGACGGAGTGCATCCTGTGCCGCTTCGTAAACGGCGGTTCCGGTCGCGAACGTTACGCGGCTACCGCCAGTTACGTCCGTATGACCAATTGCATCGGTGTCGGCCACCACCGGGCGCACGTCAGTCACCGGCAGGCCGAGCACCTCGGCCGTGATCATCGCCATCGAAGCGCGCGAGCCGCCGATATCGGGCGAACCGGTGACGACGCTCGCCGTCCCGTCAGTATGAATGTTGACCGTGGCCGACGACTGCATGCCGGCGTTGAACCAGAAGCCCGAGGCCACGCCGCGCCCGCGATACGGGCCGGTCAGCTTCGACTTGTAGTGGTCGCTGTTCTTGATCGCCTCGCAGGTCTCGATAAATCCGATGCGCTTGAATGGAGGGCCAACGACCTGCGGCGTGCCTTCTTTGCCGCCGTTCTGGATTCGCATCTCGAGCGGGTCGATGCCGCACTTCTCGGCGAGCTCATCGAGCACCGTCTCGGAGGCCATCGCCGCGTTGGTCGCGCCCGGCGCGCGATACGCTGCCGTCTTCGGACGATTCACCACTACGTCATACGCATCGATTATGAAGTTGTCTATATTGTAGGGAGCAATGATGCACATCGCACCCGCGCCAACCGGCGAGCCGGGGAACGCGCCCGCCTCGTAGGCCATCCAGATTTCGGCAGCCGTGATCTTGCCGTCCTTGGTCGCGCCCATCTTGACCTTGATCTTCGAGCCCGAGGTTGGTCCGGAGGCGCGGAGCACCTCAGCGCGCGACATCACGAGCTTCACCGGATGGCCGGTCTTCTTCGAGAGCAGCACCGAGAGCGGCTCGAGATAAATCGTCGTCTTGCCGCCGAAGCCGCCGCCAATTTCAGCCGGCACCACTTTGATCTTGCCGACCGGAATTCCGAGCACCTGCGCGCTGAGCGACCGCACGTCGAATGCGCCCTGCGTCGAGCAATAGATCGTCGCCTGCCCGTCGGAGTTGTAGATGCCGACCGCGTTGTGCGGCTCGATATAGCCCTGATGGACCATCGCGGTCGTGAACTCGCGCTCGATGACGAAGTCCGCCGCCTTGAACCCGGCCTCGAGGTCGCCGCGCTTGAACTGGAGATGCGACGCAACGTTGGTCTGCTTGTTGCCCTCTTCCTTGTTGCGCAAGTCGCTCAGCAGGATCGGCGCGCCCGGCTTCATGGCAGCATCGACCGTCATCACCGGCGGCAGCACTTCGTACTGCACGTCGATCAGCTTGAGCGCTTCCTCCGCGATATGCGGGCTGGTCGCCGCGACGGCGGCAATGGCGTGGCCGTCATAGAGTACCTTGCCGCGCGCCAGGATGTTCATCGAGAGGTAGTGCGGGTTGATCGCCATCTCACCCGCCTGCTCGAGCTTGCTCTCGGCCTCGGGCAGATCAGCGGACGTGACGACAGCCTTCACACCCGGCAGCGCCAGCGCCTTCTCCACGTTGATCGACTTGATATTGGCGTGGGGATGCGGGCTGCGGAGGACCTTGCCGTGCAGCATGCCGGGGAACGCGTAGTCGGCGCCGTAGCGCGCGCGGCCGGTGACCTTGTCAACGCCGTCGTGGCGAATCGGGCGCGTGCCGATAACTTTGAATTTGCCTTGGCTGTTCGATGCTTCCATGGTGAACCCTCTTACGGATGCGATTGGCCGCGATTAGCGCGCCGCCGCCTTGCCTTCGTTAGCCGCAGAGCGGAGTGATTGAGCCGCGTCCTGCACCGCGCGCACGATCTTGTCATAGCCGGTGCAGCGGCAGAGATTCCCCGCCAGCGCGTAGCGAATCTGCGCCTCGGTC
>JASHPB010000036.1 GCA_030038355.1 Candidatus Binataceae bacterium | reverse complement strand
CGACCCTTGCCCTTCAAGGATAGGGCGAATACCTGGCGATCCTGCTCGAGCGCCATCCTCGCCGCTATCGGCGAGCCGCTCTTTTCGGCGGCGCCTCTACAATTACGACACCGCGGCAGAGGCCCGACAAGATCCGATTGCGCGTGGGGAAGTTTTGGGCGAGCCGCTGCGTGCCAACCGGCAACTCACCGGTAGCGCGCCGCCCTTTTCGACGAGCTCTGCGGCCAGCTTCCGATGCTCCGCCGGGCAGATAACGTCGATACCGCATCCCATGATGGCGATCGTCGTTCCCCCCCTCGAGCGCGCCCCGATGCGCCTCGCCTCGATGCCGCGCGCGAGCTCGCTCACCACGGCGAAATCCTTGGCGGCCGGCTCCAGGCCGAGCCGCTGCGCCATCCGGCGAGCCAGCGTCGCTCTTGGCTCGCGCCCCGACGATCGCGATACAGAGCGTTGCAAGCGGCGCGTCACCATGTACAAAAGGTACGGCGGAGGGTTCGCGATCCGGCGCAGGCTCGCGAGATATTCGGCGTCCTCCTTGACCAGGTGCGCGCCGATGCGCGCCACCTCGCGCAAACTCTTTCTCGGCGGGATCGAAGTCGCGAAAGCCGATGACATTTTTCGCCGTCGATAGCCTGAAGTGCCGCAACTTCCGCGACGCTTGCGGCAAAGACCCCTTCGGGGGCGGCGATCTCTTCGAGCAGCAAACACTAGATGCGCGAACCAACGCAGCGCACCTCTCTGAGCGCAATCCAGCAGGAATCCGGCGATGGCATCGCGACAATCATGCGCGCGAAAAACCGCGCGGTTCCCCTTGTGTTTTCGAAACGATCCCGGTCTTCAGCCGTACTACTACTAATAAGAAATGCTTAAAGCCAATGTGCACTTGATATCACGCAGCTTAGCCCCACTTTCTTGACCGTCGTGGCTGAATCGCATAACGTTTGCGCAACAATTCCTTCGCGGCTCTCTCTTTCACTTCAAATTCATCTGAGGTACGCCGATGGGGGATCTGGTTTAAGGGGGACCGAGCAGGAGCATTAATGAACCTCAGCGGGATGTCTGCGGCCGAGAAGCAGATTGTCATTTTCAGCTTTTACCGCGACGCCGAACTTCGCGGCGCGCGTCTACTTTTCAACCTGCTAGGCCGTGTCAAGGGAGGTGAGGCGCAACTCAAGATGTCGGCGCACCTGGCCGACGAGACCCGCCATGCGTGGCTCTGGACAAAGCGGATCGCGGATCTGGGGGGCGAGCCAGTCACAATCGACGATGGCTATCAGCGCCGCCTGGGCCTTCGCACCGGCGTTCCCAAGACGATCATCGATTTGCTCGCACTCACCGTCGTCGTCGAGGAGCGCGCGCAGATGCGTTACAACGCTCACATGGCGCTCCCCGGCGTCGATCCGGAAACCATGGACGTGCTGAAGGCGGTTACAAAGGACGAGTCGTGGCATCTCTCGTGGATCGAACGCGAGCTTCGCGATATCGCCAAGGCCGAAGGCAAGGAAGCCGCAGCTGACGAAGCGCTCGCGCGCTACCGCAAGATCGATCGCGAGGTCTTCGCGACGCTCGCAGCCGACGAAGCCGCGCTGATGCGCTCGTAGCCGCCCGCGCCAGCGGCAATCCAATCCGTGCACAAACCATGGCGATCGTTGAGCGCGATTCTCATCGCGCCCGCAACATTCGTTCGTCCTACTACTGCCGCAGATTGGGTCAAAGGCCAGTTCTCCTCTCACGGCAGTCCGGTCACGCAATACACCTGGGCGCCCGGTGCGAAGGGACCGCATCCCGCCGTAATCCTTCTCCATGGCTCAGGCCGCCATGGATGGGGCTACGACGACTACGACCCGATTCTGTAACGATCTCGCCGCGGCCGGATATTTCGCGATCTTCATCAAATACTATGGCGATGGCGAAGAGGTAGCAGTCGGCGATCTGAACGGGATGCAGAAAGCCTTCCCTGGCTGGCTCAAGAAAATCGACAGCGGAATCGATGCGCTGCAAAAAAGGTCCGGCAGTGCAATCGAATCGCATCGGGCTGATCGGCTATTCGCTCGGCGCCTATCTCGCGACCTCGACCGCAGCGCTCTATCCGAAGCAAATCACGGCCGTGGTTGAATGCTATGGCGGAGTGGCCGCGCCGCTCGATGGCGCAGTCGCAACGATGCCGCCGACGCTGCTTATCCACGGCGCGAGAGACGTGCTCGTCAACGTTTCACAGGCGCACGATTTCGATTCGTTGCTCACCAAAGCGGGCCGTCCGCACGAGATGAAGATCTACCCGGACGCCAATCACGCCTTCAATTTCAGGGTTCCTGGATTCTACAACGACGCCGCTGACGCCTGGCAGCTAACGCTCAAGTTCCTCGCGCAGTACCTGCAAGGCGCGCCATCGAACTGACTTCGTCTGCTAGCGATTGAAACGGAGCTAGGCAGCGTGCGCGGGAGTAAGTGCGGCGTTCAGCTCCGTGCGCATCTTGCGCGCAGCCTCGAGCGCTGCCTCGCCGGGCTTCAGCGCTGGATTCTTGAGGTATGCGTACATCAGTGCGCGGCTCGAGTTGACGATTATACCGCTGCCGTCGCTTCGTGCGGCCGCCACCGCATCGACAGCCGAAGCGCCCTGCGCGCCGTAGCCCGGCACAAGGATAGTCGCGTGGGGCATCAGCTCGCGAGCGCGTCGCGCATGCAGCGGATACGTCGCGCCGAGCACGGCCCCAACCGGAGAAAGTCCGCTCTCGCCGACAAAATCGCCGCCCCATCCGTTGACTCGCGCCGCGATCACTTCCCACATCGGGCGGCCTTCCGTCGGTACGTCCTGGAACTCGCCCGATGATGGATTTGAGGTTCTCACCAGTACGAACAAGCCGCGCCCATCGCATACGCGCATGACGAAAGGCAGCGTGGCGTCACTACCTTGGTACGCATTCACCGTGACCGCATCGCAGGAGAAATCCCCGCTGCCGAGATAAGCCTCGGCATACGCCGCCGAGGTAGTTCCGATATCGCCGCGCTTTGCGTCCGCGATCGTGATCAGACCGAGCCGCTTGCCGAGCTTGATCACCTCGACCAGCGCGCGCATGCCTTCGATTCCGCGCGCCTCGTAGAACGCGAGCTGCGGCTTTACCGCGACGATTTCCGGCGCGCAGGCTTCGACGATCTCGCAGCAGAAACGCACGAGCGTGTAGCCCTTCGGCACGCCGGCCGAGGTGGCAGTACCGAGCTGCGGGTCGACGCCGAGGATTGCGATCGAGTGCTTGCGGCGTGACTCCGCGGCGAGACGGTCGGCAAAGTTCATCGCCACAGATGATCGCACAAGCGGCACGAAGTGTCATCGCGTGGCCAAGGTTTGGCGTTGCGTTTTTCAACCGCCGGTAGTCATTGTTGATGAATCTAGGGAAAGCGCCATGAACAGAATCACGATCATTACGAAGCTCAGAGCGGTCGCGGCAATCACACCCGCGGTCCTTTTGATAGTCGCGCTCATCGCCGCCGGCGCCTTCTATGTCTTCGGCGCGACGCCGCGCGCGATCTACGAAACCCAGTACGCGAGCGCCCGCGCCGCCGATGGAATGCAAGCCGCCCTCTTCAAAATGGATTGGGGACGCAATCAGCCCGACGGCGGGCAGATCGTCGTCGATCAGCAGCGGCGCTTCGTTTCGTGGGTCGACACCGCGCGGGCGCACGCCGATTCACAGGAGCAGCTCGACCGGATTCAGAAAATTGCCGTCGCTTCGGTTCCCGTCTTCGATAGCCTGCGTAAAGCGGCGCCCGACGACGAGTCAGTAGAGCCCTCGATGCAGAATCTCGAGGGACTGGTCGCCGATTTGAGCAGCACGGACGAGGCCTCGATCCTCACGGTCGCGGCGCGCGCGGAATCCGAGGCACGGATTCTAATCGTGATCGTGATCGCCGGCGCGATCGTCGTGCCGTGGGCCTGTTATGTTGCGTTCTTCACGATGAGCGGTCAGGCGGCCGAAGATCTGCGCGAGATGCGCCGCAGCTTCACCGCGCTTGCGGATCACGGCGCCGCGGAGGCGCCGGAGCTTGGGTCGATCGACGAGCGGCTCGAACACTTGGGGTTTCCGCGTCCGAATCCAATGTTGGCAGACCAATAAACCTTGCGAATGGGATCGGGCATTCAACCCCCGAGAACACCAAGGGAAGACAAAAACTGGGGGCACAAAGAAGACAAGATCTTGGGGCCCTTTCTGTTCCTACCTTTTTGTTCTTAGGGTTAGTGCCTGGCAGGCGCAGCACAACGAGGCGGCCGACCCCCCGCGCTCGCTTACGATGTTCAACGATGAAAAAAGCCGGGCGGCTGTAACCGCCCGGTTTGATTAGACCTTACCAGCGGTTTCCGCCGCCACCCCGGCGCTCGCCACCGCGATCACCGCCGCGGCCGCGTCCACCACCGCCGCCTCCGCCACCACCACCGAAGCCGGATTCGCGCGGCTTGGCCTCGGCCACTCGTATATTGCGGCCCTTCAGCTCCGTTTCATTGAGCATTTGGATGGCCTTTTGGGCCTCCTCCGCACTCCCCATCTCGACGAATCCGAATCCCTTCGACTGACCCGAGAACTTGTCGCTGACGACTGCGGCGCTGGTGACCTGACCGGCCTGTGAAAAGGCCTCTTCAAGATCGCCACTGGTAACAGAGTAGGCCAGATTGCCTACGTACAACTTGCTGGGCATGTTTGCCCTCCGTGAGTAATTGCCGGGAAGCCTCGAACAGAAAACCCGGGCCAATTCCCGGGTTTAGATGAAGGAATGCGTTCCGAGCGTGCGAGAAAATAGTACGCGTTTTCGTGAGTGGATGATAGTCATAAATCAGCGCATCGCTCTGAACCGCCTCATCGCAGCGATCCATCGACCGTTTTTCGTTTGACCGGGCGGTATCGGTCGTCATTTAATGCGCCACATGGCTGGCATTGTTTCTTACGGTTCATACGTCCCCTATCGGCGCCTCAAGCGCGCCGCGATTTCCCAGGTTCTCGGCATCCCGGCCGGCAAGGGTGAAAAGGCTGTCGCCTCTTTCGACGAGGACAGCGTGTCAATGGCGGTCGAGGCGCTGCGCGACGCGCTCAAATCCAAACCGAAGGGTAACGTTGAGGCGCTCTTTTTCGCAACCACGACGCCGCCTTATGCCGAGAAGCTCGCGGCCGCGATCGTAGGCGCCGCGACGCGCCTACCGAGTGAAATCCGCGCCGCCGATCTCACCGGCTCGGTCCGAGCAGGCCTAAGCGGAATTCTCCAGGCTGCGGACGCCGTCGCGGGCGGCGCTTCGCAGGCTGCGGTCGCGATCGCTGATTCGCGCCTCGCCGCCCCCGAAGGCAAGATCGAGCAGCAGAGCGGCGACGGCGCCGCGGCGTTCGTCTTCGGCAACGAGCGCGTGATCGCCGAGATCGTCGGATCGTCATCGCTCACGCGCGAGTACCTCGATACCTGGCGTGGCCCGGGCGAGCAGTTCGCCCATGTTTGGGAAGAGCGCTTCGCACTGACGCAAACGCTCTCTCCGCTGCTCGGGCAGGCGATCAAAAGTGTCCTGACGCGCGCCAAGGTTCAGCCCGCGGATCTGGCGAAGATCGTCCTCGATGGGTCCAATCCGCGCGCCGCGGAAGAAATCCTGCGCGGGCTCAAGATCGATCCCGCGAAGGCCGCCGATACGTTTGCGCTCACCATCGGCCAGACCGGCGCCGCGCACGCGGCCCTGATGCTCACGTCGGTACTGCCGGCCTCGAAGCCGGGAGATCTTATCCTGGTCGCGACGGTAGCCGATGGTGCCGATGCGATCCTGTTCCGCGTCACGCCCGCCGCCGCGAGTTTCAAGCCCGTTCATTCAACCGGCCGCCTGGTCGAGTCGAAGGGCGATGTCGCGTACGGCACCTATCTCAAGTGGCGCGAGATCCTGCCGACCGAGCCGCCGCGCCGTCCCGATCCCGATCGTCCCGCGGGACCGCCGATGCTCCGCTCGGAGAAGTGGAAGTTCGGATTCATCGGCTCGAAGTGCACCGAATGCGGCACGCCGCAGCTTCCGCCGCAGCGCGTATGCGTTCATTGCCGCGCGTTCGACAAGATGGAGCCGTACGAGTTCGCCGATCGCAACGCGCGTATCGCGACCTATGCGATCGACCGGCTCGCCTACTCGCTCAATCCGCCAACGATCAACGTGGTGATAGACTTCGAAGGTGGCGGACGATTCCTTTGCGAGATGACCGACTGCGAACCCGACAAGGTCGCGATCGGTGATGAAGTCGAAATGACGTTTCGCCGGCTCTTTACTGCCGGGGGCGTTCGCAACTATTTCTGGAAGGCGCGGCCTAAGCGCTGAAACCCGAGGAGGTTCACTTCATGGCAAGCCGTGGAATCAAGGATCGCGTCGCGATCGTCGGAATGGGATGCACCAAGTTCGGTGAGCATTGGGACAAGGGCGCCGAAGACCTGCTGTGCGAGGCCGCCTACGATGCGTACGCATCGGCAGGGCTCCAGCCCGAAGACGTCGACGCGTACTGGCTCGGCACGATGGGCTCCGGAATCTCCGGACTGACGCTCTCGGAGCCGCTGAAGATTCAGTACAAGCCGGTGACTCGCGTCGAGAATATGTGCGCGACTGGATCCGAAGCGCTTCGCCAGGCCGCGTACGCGGTGGCGTCGGGCGCGTTCGATATCGCTATGGCGATCGGGGTCGAGAAGCTGAAGGATTCCGGCTACTCGGGCTTAGTCGGCAACGTACCGCCGAACGACGGCACCGAGGGCAACATGACGGCGCCCGCTTCGTTCTCGCTGCTCGCGCCCGCGTACTTCAAGAAATACGGACTCGATCCCGACAAGGGCAAGGACGTCCTCTCGCGCATCGCGTGGAAGAACCATCGTAACGGCGCGCGCAATCCCAAGGCGCAGTTCCAGAAAGAAGTTCCGCTCGAGCAGATCAAGAATTCGCCCAAGATTGCCGACCCGCTCGGGATCATGGATTGCTCGGGCGTGAGCGACGGCTCGGCGGCCGCGATCGTGGTCCGCGCCGAGGACGCGCACAAGTACAACAAGCATCCGATTTACCTGAAGGCGCTGTCGTTCTGCGCCGGCCCGGCCGAAGGCCCGCTCGCGACCGATTATGACTTCACGACCTTCCGCGAAGTCGTCGCGACTGCGAAGGACGCCTACTCGCAGGCCGGCATCACCAACCCGCGCGAGCAGATCAGCATGGCCGAAGTGCATGACTGCTTCACTCCGACCGAGCTCGTATTGTACGAAGATCTCGGCTTCAGCAGGCGCGGCACGGCCTGGCAGGACGTGCTCGACGGTTTCTTCGATCTCGAGGGCACGTTGCCGGTGAATCCTGATGGCGGCCTCAAGTCGTTCGGGCATCCGATTGGGGCGTCGGGCCTGCGCATGATGTACGAAATGTGGCTGCAGATGCGCGGCGAAGCCGGCCCACGGCAAATCAAGAATCCGAAGGTCGGACTGACGCACAATCTCGGCGGCGCGCCGGGTCGATGCGTCAGCTTCGTATCGGTGGTCGGCGCGCAGCTCGGCTGAGCGAGCGATCTCGACCCTCGCGCGGCATGAGCCCGCGCTCCAGAAATTGAATGTGGGTGAAGCGCGGCGGGTATCACCCGCCGCGCTTGGGTTTTTTCCTTCTGGCCGCCTCTCCCGGGTCAAGAGAGGACCAAGGTAAGGCTCGCGTTGTCTCGGCGCGTCCGCGTGACCTACAATCAACGTTCTCGGGTGAGCACCGAATCGCAATCCGGCCCGCGGGTCTATCTCGAGACCTACGGATGCCAGATGAACATCGCCGATTCACAGACGGTGAACGCCGTGCTGCGCCGCGCCGGTTACTCGAGCGCCGAGCGCCCTGAAGACGCGGACGTGATCCTGCTCAACACCTGCGCGATTCGCGAGCATGCCGAAGAACGTGTGCTCGGGCGCTTGAGCGATCTCGCGCGCCTCAAGTCGCGACGGCCCGAGCTCAAGCTCGGCCTCCTCGGATGCATGGCGCAGCACAACCGCGCCACACTCGTTGAGAAAGCCTCGTACCTCGACCTCGTTGCTGGACCCGACAGCTATCGGCGCCTGCCGGAGATGCTCCGCAACGCCAGCTTCGATCCGGCAGTCGACGTGCGGCTCGATCGGGGCGAAACGTACGCTGATATCACTCCCGATCACGACGGCTCGATCCGCGCCTACGTCACCGCGATGCGTGGATGCGACAAGTTCTGCACCTTCTGCGTCGTGCCTTACGTCCGCGGCCGCGAGCGCTCGATCGCGCCAGACGATTTGCTGCGCGAAATTCGCGAGCTCGCCGCGCGCGGCGTTAAGGAAATCGTACTGCTCGGTCAGACCGTCAACGCATATCGCCACGGTGCTAGCGACTTTGGCGCGCTGCTCCGAATGGTCGCGCGCGTCGATGGAGTCGAGCGGATCCGCTTCACCTCGCCGCATCCGAGCGACATAAACGACTCACTGATCGACGCGATGACAACGGAACCGAAGGTCCAGCCGTATCTGCATCTGCCGGTGCAGTCGGGCTCGGATCGAATTCTCGCCGCGATGGATCGCGGCTACACCGTCGCCGAGTATTGCTCCCTTGTCGAGCGGCTCCGGCGTGCGATTCCCGCGCTCGCGCTCTCGACCGATATCATTGTCGGCTTTCACGGCGAGGATGATTCCGATTTTCGCGCGACCCTCAGCCTTGTCGCGGAAATCGGCTACGACTCGGCCTTCACCTTCAAGTACTCGGTGCGCGAGAACACGCGCGCGCACAAGCTCGGCGACAGTGTCAGCGACGAAGAAAAGGGCCGGCGCCTCTCCGAACTGATCGCGCTCCAGGAGAAGATCTCGCTCGACCGTAATCTCACAAATATCGGACAACTTTTTAAAGTGCTGGTCGAAGGTCCGGCGCGCCGCGGCAACGCGATGCTCGCGGGCAAAACGCCGCAGTTCAAGACCGCAGTGTTCCCAGCCGTCGAAGGTATCCGCGTCGGCGCCACGATCGCGGTCCGCGTCGAGTCAGCAACCGCGCACTCATTGATCTGCTCGCTCGTCGCATGAGTGCGCGGAGCGTCGACAGGATTCACATCACGGGCGCGTCGGGTTCCGGGCAAACCACGCTCGGTGCCACGATTGCCGAGCGCTGGACTTATCGTCATTTCGACGCGGACCATGACTACTGGATTGCGACTGGTCCGCCCTTCACGACGCCGCGCGACGTCAGCGAGCGGCGCCGGATCCTGGGCGCCGACTTGAACGCGCATCCGCGATGGGTGCGGAGCGGCTCGCTGATCAACTGGGGTGATCCGATTATTCCCCTTTTTGACCTCGTCGTTTTCTTGTATGTGCCGCACAACCTTCGCATGGCGCGATTGCGCGAGCGCGAGATCGCCCGCTTCGGTGCCGAGGCCCTCGCGCCCAGCGGACGCTTGCATCAGCAGCACCTCGAGTTCATGGCGTACGCGGAGAGGTACGATAACGCCGGCGACGAGCAGCGCAGCCTCCACCTTCACAATCGATGGCTCGCATCGCTCACATGACCCATGCTTCGACTCGAAGGCGATCTAATGCTCGAAGAACGACTAGCGCGCATCGCGGATTTCGTCGCGCAGCGTTAGCAGCGCCTATCGCGCTCCGATAAACTTTGGTCCAGCTTGATCGGCAAAGGAGACGCGCGTGGATACGTTGACGGAGATTCTAGCCGGCCTCGATTCGATGCGCTCGGAGCTGACCGTCTTCTACCAGGACCTGCATCGCAATCCCGAACTCTCGATGCAAGAGACGCGGACCGCTTCCAGAGCGGCTGAGCGGCTTCGCGCCGCGGGCTATGACGTCACCACGAGCCTCGGCACTACCGGCGTAGTTGGAATCCTTGAAAACGGTATCGGCCCGACTGTAATGCTCCGCGCCGACATGGACGCGCTGCCCGTCCACGAGCGAACCGGCCTCGCCTACGCGAGTGTCGCCAAGGCCGTCGATCCCGACGGCGAGCCAGTGCCCGTGATGCACGCGTGCGGGCACGACATGCATGTGACCTGTCTCACTGCCGCGGCCGCGCTGCTCGCACAGAACCGCGATCGCTGGGCTGGGCGCCTGATGATGATTTTCCAGCCGGCCGAGGAAATCGGCTTGGGTGCGCGCGCAATGATCAACGACGGTCTCTTCGATCGCTTCGGCACGCCCGACGTCGTCCTCGGACAACATGTGACTCCGGGCCCTGCAGGCGCCGTGTTCTGGCGATCGGGCGTGTCGATGTCGGCAGCGGACAGCATGGAGATCAAACTCTTCGGGCGCGGCGCGCACGGGTCGCGGCCGCAGTCGAGCATTGATCCGATCGTGATGGCCGCATCGCTGGTGCTCCGCCTGCAGACGATCGTTGCGCGTGAAGTCGCGCCCAGCGATCAGGTCGTCGTGACGGTCGGCAGTCTCCACGCGGGCACGAAGGAGAACATCATTCCCGACCAGGCGTCGATCAAGCTCAACGTGCGATCGTTCGCGCCCGAGGTGCGAAAGCGCGTCCTCGAGTCGATTCGCCGTATTGCGGTGGCGGAGGCCTCGGCCTCAGGCGCGCCGCGCGAACCCGAGTTCCGCCCGCTCAATCAATTCCCGATCCTTAGCAACGATCCCGAAGCGACCGGCCGAACTGTCGGCTCACTGACGCGCCACTTCGGCGACGAGCGCATCCACGAGATTCCGCTGATCAACGCGAGCGAGGACTTCGGCGAGTTCGGCACCGCCGCCGGCTGCCCATCGGTCTTCTGGTATTTCGGCGGGCTCGATCCAGAGCGAGTGCGCGCGGCGGAAAGAGAAGGCCGTCTCGACGAGATCCCAAGCAATCACTCGCCCCTCTTTGCGCCCGTTATCGAGCCGACACTCACGGTCGGCGTGCAGGCGCTGGTCGCGGGCGCGCTCAGCTGGCTCACAGTCAGGTGATGTGCGTCGCT
This sequence comes from Candidatus Binataceae bacterium, assembly GCA_030038355.1. Classification (GTDB taxonomy): domain Bacteria; phylum Desulfobacterota; class Binatia; order Binatales; family Binataceae; genus JASHPB01. The sequence goes on along the minus strand of JASHPB010000036.1, from coordinate 27,037 downwards.
CACTGATCGAGCGACGCGAGCGCGGGCGCCCTACCTTGCGATGCGACGCGCGCCTGCTCCTCGGCGAGCGGCACCGTCGCGCGAATCGCGAGCGCGGCGATAAGCGCGAGTCCAGCGAACAGGATGAGCGCGCCGTGATAGCTGCCGGTGCGATCGAAAATCCTTCCCGCGATCACCGGACCGGCCGCAAAACCTATGGTGTTGAAAAGCGCGCCGATTCCCAGCAGTCCGCCGAGGCGCCGCACACCGAGAGAATCGCCAAACACGATTGGCACCACCGCGGGTCCGGTCTCGCGCACCAGGCCGAAGATCACGACGAAGCCGCAGGCGACCAAGAAGTGCGCCGCTCCGAGCAGCATCGCGATTCCACCCGCAGCAACTACTAGAATGGTCGCGAGCGTAAGGCGCCCGCCGAGCCGATCGGCGAATGAACCCACGCCGAAAGAGCCGATCGCGCTGAATATGAACATCGCGCCGAAAATCTCCGCCGCCGCCGTCGGCGTGTAGCCGAGACTGGTAAGATACGGAATCAGATGCACGCGGAGTCCGACGCCCGCCGTTGCAAACAGCAGCTCGCCAATCGCGATCAGCCAGAACGACCGCGTGCGGAACGCCTCGCGAACCTCGAAGCCGGGAATCGAAGCTTCAACCGCGGCGCGCGCGTCCCGATCAATCTTTGCGGCTGATGGACGCGTGCGCATGAAAATTGTCAGCAGCGGGATCACGATGAAGATGATCGGCAGCGCCATCGCCACGTAGCCCGCGCGAAAGCCGTAGCGCTGTACGACCTGGCTCGCGAGAATCGTGATTCCCGTGCCTCCGAACGGAATCCCGGCGAAGGCGATCCCCAGCGCGAGCCCGCGCTGCTCCTTGAACCAGTTGGTGATCACGAGCGCGGTCGGAATAATCGTGGACGCCGTGATTCCCGCGCCCAGCAGGATGAAGATCGCGAGGAACGCGGCGACGGATTCTGCGCGGCTCAGAGCGAGAAACGAGATCGCCACCGCCGCGGCGCCCGCGAGCATGATGCGGCGCTCGCCGAACCTGTCCATCGCCGAGCCAATCCACGGGCTGCTGACCCCGGCCGCCAGGGGCGCGCTCGCCACGAGCAGCGAGAACAGAGCGCGGCTCCAGCCGAAGTGCCTCACAACAGGCACGAAGAACACGCCGCTCGCGTTGATCGGTCCCCAGATGAGAAACAGCGTCGCGAACAAAACCGCGACGATAATCCATTTCCGTCTATCTTCACCACTCATCGTCGTCTCCTCGCGCGCTCGCAGGATGCCGATGGACTCGAGCTGATCCTTGCGGCAGCGGGCCGGTTATGGAAATAACGCATCTGTGCACATCTGCTGTGCGAATTCACACCTCCGGAGTCCCGCTTATGTGGCAATGGGATGACGTGCGCTATTTTCTCGCGCTCTCGCGCACGCGGAGCCTCTCCGGCGCGGCGCGCGCGCTACAGGTTGATCACGCGACAGTCGGGCGGCGCCTCGCGGCGATGGAAGATCGACTCGGCGCCAAGCTTTTCGACCGCACACCCGAGGGATTCGCGATCACCGCGGCCGGCCAGGCGATCCTGAGCGAGTGCGAGACGATGGAATCATCTGCTGCCGAGGTCAATCGCCTAGTCGCGGGACACGATGCGCGCCTGAGCGGCCTCGTCAGGGTCGCAACCACTGAGGTCCTGGCGCGACTGGTCGTGGTACCGGCGGTCGCCGCGCTGATGCGCCGGCATCCGGAACTCCAGGTCGAGATGATGACGGGTCTGCACATCGTTGACGTGCCGCGCCGTGAAGCCGATATCGCACTGCGGCTGAATCGCCCCGACGATCCAAGCCTCGTATGCCGCAAGCTGGGAGAATTCGCCTTTAGCGTGTATGCCTCGCCTGATTACCTCGCGCGGCACGCCGCCAGCGACGCATCTTCCGGCGTCGAAGAGCACTCGATAGTTAGTTATCTGGGCGCGCCGTCGTGGTTCCGCGAAGCTCTGGGTGCGTCGCGCGTGACACTCGGCGCGTCGCACGAGGCGCTTTTCAGCAACAGCCCGTTCGTGCAGATGAAGGCGGTGGCTGATGGGATTGGAATCGGCTTCCTCGCGTGCGCCCAGGCGGATTTGGAGCCTGCACTGAGGCGCTTGAATCGCGATCAGCCTCCGGTGAGGCGCCCCGTGTGGCTCATCACGCATCAGGATCTGCGGCGAATCGCGAAGATTCGCCTGGTCTCGAACGCGATCGCCGAGACCTTCGCACGCATCGCACCGGTACTGCGGAATGGAATTCGCGCTGGCGAGCGCGGAGTTAAGAGCCGACCAGGTCGCGTCTCCGCCGTGCGTCAACGGAGATAGACCGGGTTCGAGATGATCCAGGGAACGCCCTTGCGGTAGGCGACAACGCGATAGGCACCCGCCGACGTGGGTACGTAGGCGAAGTCGGTGGCAGACTCGGTCGAAGCCGCTTCAGCACCATTTTTATAAACTACGATTCGATCCGCGGTGTCGGGCAATTCGGTCTTGAGCGTCACGCCGGAGGCGAACGTCGCCTCCGAACCCATCATGATTTTCGTGGTGCCGCTCTCGCCATAGAAGGCAAAGTCCTGCACGTAGCCGAGAAAATCGAAGCTGATATAGACGCGGCCATTCTTGATTGCATCCATCAGCGGGTCGGTTTCGCGCTCGGTCGCGAGCAAGTGAGTCGCGTAGAAGAGGAACAGCTGCTGCCACGTGCCTACTGTTGCTCCGAGCACGTTCATGTTGGCGGGAGCGCCGAAGCCCGCGACCAGCGCGATGCGCGCACCCTCGGTCAGATGGTCATAAGCGCCGATTTCGGAGGGCGCGAGCGAATCGAGGTCCGCGAGAAAATGATCGGTGCCTAGAAATATGGCGCGCAGCTTAAGCGAGAAAGGACTTTCGGCGCGCCATACCGCGGACTGACCGTAAACCTCGATCGCGTCGGCCAGGGCGTAACCGTCGGGCGATATGAATCGCGACGGCTCGCGCGCGATCGCAAGTCCACCCTGCGCGTGAATCGCATCGACGATAGCAGGCGCCGTCGAGCCCGCATTTATCGGATCGTGTACATTCACGGCCACGATCTCGCCGCCACCGATTTTGAACGCGCCCCCAGGGATGAAAAGAATCGCCGACGTGAAGCCGCCCGTGCCGAAGTTCGCCGTGCCCGGCTCGGCCTCGTCGCCGAGCGCGATGAAATCGAGCTGGGCCGCGCGCGCGAGGTCGGCGATTCCCGCTTCATCGAGGCCTGAGCCTTGGAGCTGCAAATCGATCACGCCGCGATAGTCGCGCAGCTCGGGGAAGTCGCGCGCCGGTGCAACGATTCGCGTCGGCGGCAAGTCCGTGCTCGGCATCGGCGCGGCGCATCCGAAAACGACAAGCAGCGCCGCGCTCGCGAGCGCGATACGAATCGAGAGCGAATTCATCCGAAGCGTCAGACGATCGAGCGCCCCTGCGCGCCATCCACCGGGATACATGCGCCCGTGATCCAGCTCGCGCGCGGCGACGCCAACATCACGACCACGTACGCAACTTCCGCGGGATGGCCGAGCCGTCCCGCGGGCAAATCGTGCGCGATAAAATCTTTCTCGAAAGCGGGGTTGGCCTTGAAGACTCCTTCCCACACTCCGCCCGGGAAGATGATCGAGCCGGGCGCGATCGTGTTGACGCGGATGGCTTTGGGAGCGAACTCGCGCGCGAGCATCTTGGTAAAGGAATGAAGCGCGGCCTTCGAGGCGTTGTAGGTCATCGGACCGCCGGCCTCGCGCCCGTAGATTGATCCAATATTGATGATCGAACCGCCGCCGCGCTTTTCCATCTCAGGCGCGGTGAGGCGCGCGAGCCTGACGGGAGCGAAAAGGTTCAAATCGAATTGCTCGCGCCACGCCGCGTCGGGCAGTTCGGCGAGCGCTCCGGGACGCGCCGCGCCGGCATTGTTGACAAGGACGTCGACGCCGCCGAAGCGCTTCACCGTTTCGTTAACGAGGCGGCCCATCGCGGGTGCATCGGTGGCATCTGCAGCGTGGCCGATCGCGCCTGCGCCTCCGTGCGCCGATGAAATCTGCGCGAGACTCGCGGCCGCCGATTTCACCTGCTCGGCATCACGCGCGCAGAACGCGACCGCCATCCCTTCCGCAGCGAGCGCCTCGGCCATCGCGCGGCCGAGTCCGCGTGTGGCGCCGGTTACGATCGCGACTTTACCTTTGAGACCGAGATCCATCGGCGATGCTCCCTTCGAGTAGCCGGGTGCGGACGGCAGGTGTCCGAACTCGTTAATATGGTTTATCAACGCGGGTCAATGTCTTGAAGAGCGTTAATGCCCGAGCGCGCTGCTACGATGCGCGCAGTTACATGCCGTTGAGGCGCGGATCGTAGCTCTCGACGCAAACCGTGAGATACATTGTGAAATCGGCTTCACACGACGCATCGCGGGCCTTCTTCGGATCGGTCCAACAGCCACGCTCGACCGTGTCTTCCGCAGCTTTGTTCTCAAACCGATTCTTGTCGCGCTCGTACTCCTTCTTTGGTGGCGTAAATCCGCAACCGGAACCAGCGTGAATACGGTGCAAACGTTGCGAATCGGTAAGAAGGCGGCGACGCCATCAGGTACCGGGCCGCGACCGATCACGGTGGCATGGCGGGCCCTCACACTCGCGATGCTGCCAAAATGTCGAGCGCATTACTCCGGCTTAAGGCGCGGGTCGTCGGTGCCGATGCACTGCATGTAGCCGATACCGCCAACGTTGTCGAAGACGCGGTAGCGGGCCGGGATTTCGGCGCCGTAGTAAACGCGCGAACGGATATCTTCGCACTCCTTGGCGGTGTCGAAAGTGAACGCGATACGCCAGCGCGAGAGCGGCGCGATAAGGTCGAGCGACTTTCCATCGCCCCTGAACGGCGGGAACATCAGGTACCAGCCGGCCAGGGCGACCGCGGCGGCATGGCGCACTTTCATACTCGCGGTTTTCTAGCGCACGGTCCAATTTAGTGAAAGTGAGCCAAGCACGTGTTGTACCAAGCACCACGAAGCTCTCGCGCCACCCATCAGTCATCCTGAGGGTTTGTGAAGATATTGAGGCTCGGCTCGGCATCTGATCGTCCGAACCTCTTCTTCTGTCACCCCCGAGCGAAGGCTACCGAGGTCGAGGGTCTCGGATAGGCAGCGCATTGGTTCGCCGGCCCCAAGCAGCGCCAAGCGCCCTCATCGACAAGGAAAGCGCTTCGCGCGCTAGCCAGAACCGATCCACTTTGGGGCCACCAAGATCCTTCACTTCAGGATGACGATCAAAAATGCTCGCGCGCTAGATGCTTCATACGCGCAACACTCGGATTGACGACTGTTTCCTAATTTGACTTGAGCCGCGGATCGGCAGCGTCAACGCATCTCGCAAACATCTCAGAGATAGCGGGACGCTCGGCGGCATCGCCTTCCATAAGTTGCTGAACGGGAGTCATCTGGCGGAGTCGTTCGCCGTAGGCAGCTCGCCCGGTTGCCTGCAGTTCTTGCGCGGCAGATTCGCAGGCGTTTTCTGTTTTTAGATCGAGACACCACCGTCCAAACGGAAAGCTTCGCCTGCGGCTGACCTCCCGGCGGCACCATCAGATACCAGCCCACGAGCGCGAGCGCAGCTGCATGGCGAGCGTTCATCCTCGCGGTTTTCTAGCGCAAGGAATGATTCAGCGGAAGACGACTCGTCGTCCGCTACACCGCTAAGGGCTGGATAAGATCGCTCGAATTCGCTCGCGGACTCGCGCCGCTCAAGATGACGGCCAAGAAATTCGCGCGCTTTCACGAATATCCTCGCCCGCGACTGATGCCTCGGCGGAAATACGCCGGGACAAGCACACCTCCGATTCACGCAATGAATCGCAGAGCGGTGAGCCGCGCGAATATTGAAGCCGGCGAGGAGGTTCGCTCGGTTGTCGTCTTTCAGCGTATGTCGAGCGTGAGCTGGCGCGGCGCCTCCATCAGCGCCGCCGGCGACGACGACGTCATCCGGTCGCTGCTCACGGGGAAGCCGTGGCGGCGGCGCAGCCTGTCGAAGATCATCGACATCCGCTCGTCGTACTGGCGCGGCGCGTACTCAGCATTGCCATAGAACGCGTCGATTCGAGGAGCGAGATCGGGAAACCGCGCGCGCACGAACGGGATAAAGCGACGCGCCGCGGCGGGCTTCAGAAAGAGCGAGCGCCACCATACGCCTTCAGCGCCGGCGAACTTCGCGGCGCGGATCACGCGCTCGATGCGCGCCGGGTCGTCTGTGATTCCAGGGATCATCGGCATCATCAGGAGGTTGCACGCGATCCCGGCGCGCTTCAGCTCGTTGAGCGCGCGCAGCCTCAGGCCCGGGCGCGGCGCGCGCGGCTCGAGCGTCCGCTGCAGGCGCCGGTCGAGCGTTATCAGCGAGAAGTTGACCGAAAGCTTCGAGCGGCGGTTGATTTTCATCAGCAGGTCGAGGTCGCGCGTGATGAGGCTCGACTTGGTCGTGATCGAAAGGTTGAGACCCGCGAGGTGGGCGAAAATTCCTAGCATCGAGCGCGTGAGGAGGTACTTCCGCTCCGCAGGCTGGTACGGGTCGGTCGCAGTGCCGAGGGCGATCTGGTCAGAGCCGATGGGCGTCCGCGAGAGGGTTCGCGCCAGCACCTCGGCAGCCATCCGCTTAACGAAAATCCGCCGCTCGAAGGCCATCGGATCGTTCAGGTCGAGAAACTCGTGGGTGTAGCGGGCGTAGCAATAAACGCAGCCGAACTCGCATCCGCGGTAAGGGTTTATCGTCCAGCGAAAAGGCATGCGCGGGCTGGTGCATCGGTTGAGGATTTGCTTGACCGGCATTTCGAGGAACTCGACGCCTCGGGTGGCGTCCAGTTCCTCGTCGTGGCGGTCGGCGCGAAGTGGCAATGTGGCGACGGCGTTCATGGCGGTGGCTACGGCCATCTTCGCTTTTTCTTCGCTCATGAGTCAAGACGAAACAAAGAAAGGAAACGATTAGATGACCTTCGCCATTGGCCGAGAAGCTTAGGGATAGACGCTGTTGCTGATCGTCAGGTCATGGCCTTTCGGCCGCAGCCAACCATCCACCGTCAACGACAAGATCGATCAGTCACGCTTTGGCCACTAAATCCTGAAGAGACGTTGGCGTAGAGAAATTGACCTCGACGCGAGGCGAGCCGCCGCAATCGGAGCCGTTGAAATCGAATGGGGCTGACAGTTTCGTGCGAGGACCGCGAAAACCGTCGATTCGGTTTGAAACGAAATAACGGAATCGGTGACCTTGTGCGGCGGCGCGCTACTGCGATCCGGATCGGTCGTGTTGGGAGGAGCGCTAAGGTTGCAGGTGACAGAGCTTAGATTGACGGCATTGGGCGGAACAAAGAAGCCGTGGTCGGTAATCCCGCTGACGACCGTCGCGGCGCTGTCGAAGTTCTTGCAGGTGCCGCTTTGGGCAGAGGTTGGCGCTGGCGCGAAAACCGCAAGTACAAAATGCCCGCGATCGCCCCACACGGGAGCTTCTTCATGTTCATTGCCTCCCCCGAATTTGATGCTGCGTTGCCTAGAACCTTGGCTGCTGCCGATTAGTTAACCGTGGTGCGTGATTGCTTACCTGCTTTCCTTTTTCGGCTGCGCAGTCGTTGGTTGCAATCGCTAACTAGCAGTCCGCTAAGTTTGACACAAAGAAAGTTGGGCGAAAAGTCGATGTCGGCTCGCGGTGACGCACCAGAGCCGCTGCAGCGATTTTCTTATCGAGCGCGCGCCAAGAAGTGCTCAGGCGGAACTATGGCTACACCAAGCTTGATCAACTGACTGTTTGTTTAGTATCGGTAGCGTTCAAGTCGAGCGCGCGCGAAAGCGAGCATCGGATGAGCGGTGCGGCGGGCGCTGCCCGCGGCTTAAACTGACGCTTCCGCGGTGCAATGCCGGCAACCGCCGCCATCGCCCTCGGGCGGTCGCGGATGGATGCGATTATCGGGAGGCCCGAAGTCGTGGTAGAGCTGGCATTCGTGCTCGTGGGCTTCGTGCACAGACGCATGCTTGGTCACGGCAAAATGCGTGTAGTGCCCGATATACTCTTTCAGAGACTTGTTGACGTTCTTGTCGGCCCGGCCGACGTACTCGATCTCGAGCACGCCCTTGCTGCTCATCGTGCCGAGCGCGTAGGTTCCCGGGGATTCGAGGAAGAGCAGCGAGTCGATGTTTTCGCGGTTGAGGGGAAACGGCCCCCACTTCAGACGAGTTATTTTAATATCCGCCACGATCGAAAATGGCCCCTTTCAAGTTATGCAAATTGCAACCCATTTTCGAGGCATATGGCAAGAGCGCGCAATCGGTGGGTTATCGAGGCTGACCGGCGGTATGATCCATCCGAGTGATGCTACCGCTACAGGATGTCGGGTGGCATTTTGAACCCTCGATCGGCGTCGCATCGTAAATCCCTTACATCGACCACGGCTGAGAGGTTGAGGGGCCCATAAATGTGCGGAAAGCGTGCCGCGCCGGGCCTGCGCGCCGAGTCGGCTGCCATTTCAAATTTCAATGGCGCATCGAGCCGACTCTCGTCAATACCTAATAATACGAGGTCCGTTCGTCCCTGATATAAGAGGTTGGCCGTTTCCTCGACCTGCTCACGAGTTGAGCAGTGAATGAAGCCCTCCCTCTCGAGCGAGTCGGGCGCGTAAACCCCACGCACCTTGGTGAGATTCCAGGTATCGCGTTCTGCGATGTGGAAAATCATTTGACCGCACCAGCCCGACTAAGCCGACCGATTATCACGCAGGCGCCAGCGTAAATGAGGATGGTCGCAAAGAACATCATGTGGATTCGGCGAAGCGCGCCGGAATAGTACGGCAGAATCGTTCCGCTCAGGCCCACGAGAAAAAGCGCAGCGCCCGCCGCGCCGACCTCCGCACTCGCCAGGAGTGCAAGCATCGAAAGGATCAGTGGAATCAGGAACGGCAGGTAATGACCCCATCCGATGGGTGAGACGACGATTGCCGCAGCAAGCCAGAGCGCGAAACATGCCATATCGAGCGAGCGGTCGGCCGCCGCGCGATACGTCAGGTAAAAGGCGGCCGCGACCACGGCCGCATCGGCGACCGTGGTGAGCCCAAGCCATAGCGCGATTCCGGCGGCGGGCGGAGCCGGGCCAAAAATCGCGTCGATTGGGACCCGCAAATTGCTGAGAATCGCAATCGATCGATCGTTGCGGAGCCAACTGTCGGTCGAAAGCCAGCTCGAGCCGACGATCCCGAACTGGGCGAAGTCGCGAATCGAATGCACGCCGGTAAGCGCGAGCCCGGCGAGGGTGAAAATGACCGCCCACGCGATCGTCGCCCACCGTCGGCGCATCAGGAAGTAACCGCCCGCCAGCGCTGGGTACATCTTGAGCAGCGCAGAAGCAGCGAGCGTGAGGCCGCTCGGCGCATTTCGAGTTCGGCGATCGAGGCTGAACGCCGCTACAACGAGCAACAGGAGAATGGACGTCAGCTGACTCTCGTAGAGCATCCCGTACACTTCGGGGTAGAGCAGCACGCCGCCGACCGTGAGCGCATAGTAGTGCGGCGCGGGAGGACTCAGCACGCGCGTGACGATAAACGTCGCGGCGATAAGGCTCGCGATGATAATCGCCTGCCAGATCCAGTACGCGGTCCGGATCGGGAGCATCGTGAGCGGCTCGAATGCGAGGAGGAAAGCCGGCGGGTAATTGCAATGTCCGAGGTGGCGCACGCCCGCAAACGCTCGACGCTCACGATCGGGCGCCGCGAGCCAAGGATCGCCGCCCGCGCGAAGCTCCGATGACCACGCGTAAAACTCCGACATACTGACCTGATCGAAGCGGTCGCGATGCTTGACCGAGGAGACGATAAGCACGGCCAAACCGGCGGCGAGGATCGCGAAAGAGAACGCGCCCGGAAGGCGAGCCGCCTTAAAAGTCACGGAGGGCAATGATCGCACGCGGCGAATGCCGCGCACAACGCGCCGGCTTATGGGATCGCGACCAGGTCGTAAGCGGGCGGCAGCTTTTCCGCAATTGGCGCGACGGCGCGGCAATCATGCGACGAGCGCACGACCATCCCGTCGTTGCACACGCCAAGGAAGCCGCCGAGGTCATTGTCGGGCTTGAGCCGCATCAGCATCCCGCGGCCGAAACCTTGTTCGAATACCATCGGCTCGAAATGCGTGCCTCGATCGTCGCTGCGAAACAGCATCGCATCGGCGCCGATCGGATGAGTCGCCCACATCGGCGGCGGCCCTGCCGCGGCCGCAGTAATGATCGTTTCGGCGTCGCCGGTGTGCACCAGAAGCGGCACGGTATAGCCGCGGCTGATGCCATCCTCAACGTGCGTCCACGATGAGCCAGCGTTGCTCGAAAGAAAGAAGCCACCGCCAGTGGTCGCGTAGAGGCGGCGCGAATCGAGCGGGTCCACCGCGACCGTATGGATATCGTCGTAGAGGCCGTCGTTCAGGGACTCGAAGCTCGAGCCGCCGTCGCGCGTGCGGTAGATACCGCCCTCCTCCACGCCGACGTACATCATCGCAGGCTCGTGGGGGTCAAAGGTGATCGATCGCACGTGCGGAATATGCGGCGGCGGCGGAAACGTCCATCGGTCGCGGCCTGGAATCTTGAGGAAGCCGGCCGACTCCTTGAAGCTGCGCCCGCGATCGTCGCTGCGGAAGAGCCGCGCGTGCGAGGTGCCGATCCAGAGCTGGTCCTTGACCGCCGGCGACGCAGCCACGGCCCAGACTTCCTCCTCACGCGCAAGCGGCGGCGTGACGTCGCTCCAGGTGCGGCCGCCATCGAGAGAGCGCGCGAGCGTACCCTTGCCGCGGATGTACTCGGTCGAGCCGGCATAGATAACGCCGGGATCGGCGGCATCCTGCGCCATGCACCACACACCGGATGGATCGGCGAGGACCATCAGCGGCGTGGCGCCGCGCGCCGGGTCGAGAATTACGATTCCCTTGGAAGTGCCGATGCAAAGCCGCATGAGGCTTCCCCCGTGATCATCGCCGGCAGCGTGAGGTGACGGACCGGACTCCGTAATGGAAGCCGATCGTAGCGTAACGGTACCGCGAGGAACAGCAAGGCTGGCCGCAACGAACGAACAATTTCGCCCACTCGTGGTTAGCAGAAGACGATCAGCCGAGGCAGGCGTCGACCTTGATTTCGCCCGCCGTCGCGAGCTCGCTCGGCGCGACCTTCTTCGGGCTGGGATCGATTCGCGTACGCTTGATGACCAGTGTCGCGCCATTCAGCGCGATACGCATCCCGCTGTCGTCGATCGCGACGATCGTTCCCGGTGCGACGCCGCCCGGCTTCGCATCGAATGCGGCGTCATACAATCGCACGCGCTTTTCGCCGAGCCTCGCATACGCGCCCGGTTGTGGATCACATCCACGCACCAGGTTGAAAACCTCGCGCGCCGGTTTCGCGAAATCGATCTTCGCATGCTCGTCGCGGCACGGCGGTTCGTAGCTGGCCGCGCTCTCGTCCTGGACGATTCGCGGCGCGCGCCCCGCCGCAATCAGGTCGACCGCCTCGATCATCGAGTCGATTCCCATTGGAAAGAGCTTGTCAAAGTAGATCGAGCCGACCGTGTCGCTCTCGGCGATCGGCACCCGCTTCTGGAGCAGGATCGGCCCCGTGTCGATTCCCTTGTCGGGCCAGAACCAGGTGATTCCGGTTTCGGCGTCGCCGGCGATGATCGCCCAGTTGATCGCGCTCGCGCCGCGATGACGCGGCAGGATCGAAGGATGGAAGCAGATCGAGTTGTGGCGCGGCAGGTAAAGAATCCGCTCCGGCACAATCAACGTGACAAACGCCAGGATCGCAAGATCGGCGTTCAATGAGTAGAACCGCTCGAAGGCCTCATCGCTCTTGAACGACTTGGGCTGACTCAGCGGCAGTTTAAACTCGCGCGCCTTCACGGCGAGCGCGTCGGCACGTCCTGCCGGCGGATCCGGAGGAGCGAAGACCTGCGCGATTTCGTCGCCGTGCTTGACCAGCGCTTCGAGCGCCTTCTCCGCGAACGCCGCCTGACCGAGCAACGCGATACGCACTTTACCTTCGCCTCCGCCTCGGCCCGAAAGTTACCAGATGAGGGCGGTGGGCGCATCCTGCGGCTCTTGCCGCAAAGTAACGTACGGTCGTATTTATTTACTGTACGTAGGATTTAGGTAGGATTTGAACCCGGTGCGTGCACGTGTTGAGCAAATCGCGGCCTTTGCCGCGGCGCTCTCGATCTTTGCGCTGATTGGCGGCGCGGGTTTCGCGGCTGCGATCGAGCCGCATTCCGGCGAGCATTTCGAATGGGTCACGATTGATCGCATCCAGCGCAGCTACCTCGTGCACGTGCCGCCACGATGCGACGGCACGCACAAGGTGCCCGCGGTCATCATGCTGCACGGCACGGGAGGCAGCGCCGAGGAAGCCGAGTCGTACACCGGCTTTGACGACGAGAGCGATCGCGAAGGATTCGTTGTCGCCTACCCTAACGCAACCCTGCCCTTTCCCCATCGCGCGAGCAGCCGCTACAGCAACCCGGCGCTCTGGCATGAGCGGTCCGGACGGGGTGACCTCGCGCGAACTCATCGCGCTGATATCGATTTCATATCGGCGGTAATTGACGACCTTGAAGATCATTACCTTGCCGACCCTGACCGGGTTTACATCACCGGCTTTTCGAACGGCGGCTCGATGACCTTCAGTCTCGGCTTGAACCTGTCCGATCGGCTGGCTGCGATCGCGCCGGTGTCGGGACAGTTGCCGCATACCCACAGGAGACTCGCCTATCCGCTGCCCCTGCTCTTCATCGTCGGCAGCGAAGATCCGGTTCATCCGATCGAAGGCGACGAACTGCCGCTGACCGGCGCCGACGAGGATACTCCAGCGATGAAGACACTGCTTCACTGGCGCGGGATGCTCGCGTGCAAGGGCCGCAAGGTCCAGTTGGTGAGCAATGGCGTTACGCAACTCACTTTTGACGATTGCATACGTGGTGGGGAAATCGTGGCCTATCGCGTCGAGGGCCTTGGTCACGTATGGCCGGGCGGTCCAAACTTGCTCACGCGATGGCTCGGCCATACCAGCAGCAAGCTGATGGCTACCGAAGTGATCTGGCAATTCTTCAAGGCTCATCCGCGCGTGAAGGCGGCGGGCGCCATCCATCTCACAAAGTTCTCTGTCAACGCACAGGTAGCGCGGCAGCACCACTAGCAGATTGACATCGCGTCCCTGCGGCAGGTTTAGTCGATCGTTGCATGAATCGTCTTTGTCCGATTGTCGTCGCTGCTTTAGCGGGGCTGCTGACTATTGCCGTCGCGCCGCTTCGAGCAGCTCAGGATCCCCCACGCGGCCGCATCTTCGTCCTCATGATCTGGGACGGGCTCCGGCCTGACTCCGTCACCCAGCGCGACACCCCAAACCTTTATCGCCTCGAGCGCGAGGGCGTGCGCTTCGATCGTCATCACTCCATTTTTCCTACCGTCACGATGGCCAACGCCGCAGCGATGGCGACCGGCACCACGCCGGAAATTAACGGTCTTTACGCCGATTCGCTCTTCTGGTGGCCGGTGCTAGGTCAAAGGCCAGGGGCCGAAAAGAGCAAGACTCTGGTCACGATGTTCGGCGTTCCGGCCTTCATGGAATCGACAGCGACCCTTGAGGCGCTCAACGCACCCGACGCGCTCGCGGGGCACCTGCTCGGAATCGATTCGATCGCACAGGAAGTCGAGCGCGAGGGCGGTTACATCGCAGTCCTGGGCAAGCAGGGGCCGACCTTTCTCTTTGATGATCGCTTCAATACGGCGGGCGCGGGTAAGGACTTGCTCGGTGAACCGCATCGCGACTACCTGTTCGCGAGCGACGATGCCGCCGCGCCAGCTACGGTCGCGTCCGAAATCATGAACGCGATGCCTTCATCTGAGACCAGCGGCGTGCTCGATCGCGCACGCGATGCATACTTCACGCGGCTCGCAACTGATCGCGCGCTGCCGGCGGCAAAACAGGCGGCCGGACAGGGCCGCCCCGCTCTGATCGTGCTGTGGCAGCATAACCCCGACATCACACAACACATGTCAGGCCTCGGCACAGCGCCGGCGATCGAATCGGTGGCGGCGGACGACGACAACCTGGGGCGTCTTCGCGCCGCGGTCGATAGCGACGGGATCGCCGACCGGACGGACCTGATGGTAGTCTCCGATCACGGCTTTGCGAGCATCAGGATGCGGGTGAACGTGGCCGGGATGCTGGTGAGTGCAGGGCTCAAAAAGTCCCTCAAGAGCACGGACGTCGTGGTCGCGCCCAATGGCGGCGCGGACCTGGTTTACGTTTCGCAGGCGGACTTCAAGGACGACGCCGCGCGGCACGCGATCCTGCAGAAAATCGTGAACTTTGCCGCGGCACAGGAATGGTGCGGGCCAATCTTTTGTCGCGACCTTGCGGCGATCACTTCGTCACCGCGCGGGCGGCGCCGGCGGATCATCTCCAAGCCATTCCTCGGTGCGATAGACGGCACCTTCGCCCAAGCCGCCGTGGGTCTTTACAACGCGGACCGCTCACCAGACCTCATCATCTCGTTCGATGAAAACCCTGACGAGGACAATCGGCATCTGACAGGACCGGAGAACCCCGCGTTCGCCATCAACAACAACGGGCAGCAATCGGTGCCAAACCAGTCGGCGCCGCTCGTGCGCCCGGTCAAAGGCGTCATCTACGCCGATCTGAGCGCGCGCTTCACGACCGGAATGGGCATGCATGGCGCTGCAGGCGCGCGCGAGCTGCACAACTATTGCGCCGCTTTCGGCCCCGATTTTCGCCGCAACTACGTCGATCTCTATCCAACATCCAATGCGGATGTGACGCCGACGATTGTGCAGACGCTCGGCCTGTTGCCCAATATCGGCGCCGGCGGCGCGGCTCCGACCGGGCGCGCGATGACCGAGTCGCTGACCGGCGGCCAACGTTACCCAGGCGCCGTGCGAACTCAGACGATGACCGCGCAACTAGAGCTGCAAGGCGTGCAGGTTATCTCCACGCTTCACATGACGTCGCTTGGCGGAGAGTCCTATCTCGACAGTTCCTCGGTCCAACGTAAGCCGCTCGGCAGCTCACCCTGATGAATTGCTGAAAAAAAGGTTGGCCACTACAACCTTCGCCTCATTCCGAGCGCTGCGCGAGGAATCTATGGCCGCTGCGGCCGACACCGTCATGGTGAGTCGCCGAGCAAAAATCTGCCTGCCGCAAAGCATCACCAAGCCATGCGTTTCGAAAGGGCCAAGAAGAGCGGGCGGCGGGGACATCCGTCGCCACCGCGGAAAGTCACCTCATCTGGAGATCAGACGGCCACCTCATCGAGGTCGGTGATCGTGCGGCCGCGCGTCTCGGGCAGAATCCAAACGAGAGCTGCCCCGATCAATGAGAAGATCGCGCCGAGCGAGAGCGTCGCGCCGAACCCGAGCCACGTGCTTAGAAAAACGATCGCAAGCGGCGTGAAAAATTGAAATCCGCGTGACAGGTTGAGCAGCAAGCCAAGCGCCGTGTTGCGAATCCGCGTCGGCAGCAGCTCGGAAATCATCGGCGCCATGCCGGACCATAGACCGGTGCCGCAGCCCGCCGCCGCCATCGCAATCGGGATCATGGCGCGCGTCGCGGCCGCCTGATGCCAGAGCAGCGTCGGTGGAATCAGCCCCACGGCCATGACGATTCCGTAGCCGCAAATCATCGGTCGGCGTCCGAAATGATCGGCAAGAATTCCGAACGTCGAGTAACCGACGACCGCGCCGAGCTGCATCGTGATCAACAAGCGTCCCGCCGCGCCTGCCGTCATCCCGCGCTGCAGCTCAAGATAGCCGGGCATCCAAGTGTAGGTGAACCAGTAAGCCTCGGAGTTGAGCAGCACGACGACGAACAGAAGGCCGATGATGCGGCGGTAGAGAACAATCGCAGCAACTTCGCCGCGGACTTTGCCCGCGCTGGCGTTGCGCATCCAGACATCGCTCTCTGGCAGCCAGAGCATGACGGCGACGAGCACGATGAGCGCGGGTAGCGCCGAGACAGCGAACGTGAGGCGCCAGCCAATCACCGGCGCGACGAACCCCGCGGCTGCCGCCGCGAGCAGGCCGCCAAGCGGCGCACCCGTCTGCACGTATGCCGCGTAGCGCGCGCGGCTAACGGCAGGCATGCTCTCGGCGATGAGGCTCTGTCCGGGCGCCCATCCTCCACCCATTCCAAGCCCGGTTATTGATCGATAGAGGACAAGCTCGGCGAGCGAATGGCTGAACGCACAAAGCAGCGTGCCGAGTCCGTAAATCGCGACCGTGAGCGCGATCGTCGGCCGCCTCCCGATCCGATCGCCAACCACGCCGAACACGATTCCACCGACTGCCGTCATCAGGAGCGACATTCCGAGCGCGAACGACGACTGCGGCGGCGTCAGATGAAGCTCGCGCGCGACCGGAACCAGCAGAAACGAATAGAGCAGCAGGTCGTAAAAGTCGAAGATCCAGGCCGCGAACGTGAGCGCCACGATTCTGCGATGCGTCGCGCCGGCCGGATGCTCACTCAGGAGCGGCTCACGGCTCTGACCGGCAGGGCTTGTCGACGGTTGGCTCATACCAACAAGGTGTGGTTGGCTAGCCTTTGAGCTAACCTCCGCGCTGTCAAGTTATCGCGCGGCCGATCGGAGAGAATCAATGTTGCGAAGGCTCGTGCGATGGATCCTGCGGACCGTGATTATCGTGGTGATATTGGTCGCGATTATTGCGCTTTCACAATACCTGGCGCATCGCATCCAGTCCGGCTCGGTCCTGGTGGTCACGCTCGATGGACCCGTGGTCGAGCGCGGCCAGGGCGGCGTACTCGGCCTCCTCAGCGAGCAGGAGACGCCGCTCAACTTCGTCCGCAACGCCATCGATCGGGCGGCGCGCGATCCAAAAATCAGCGGGCTCGCGATCAAGGTGATCGACCCGCAGATGGACCTTGCGCAGGGTCAGGAAATCGCGGCGCTGATCAAGAATTTTCGCGGCCACGGCAAATGGAGCGCGGGCTACGTCGAAACTGCGGGAGAGTCTGCTCCCGGCAACCTGCCTTTTATCGTCGTCGCCGCGACCGGTGACGTCTCGCTGATGCCGCAAGGCGAGATCAATATCGTCGGCGTCGGGATGCGCGAGTTGTTCGCGCGCGGCACGCTCGACTGGCTCGGCATCACCCCCAATTTCGCCGCGATCGGCAAGTACAAGTCCGCCGCCAACATCTTCACCGAGAGAGCCTACACGCCCGGCCAAAAGGAAGAAGACGAGGATCTGGCCAACAGCATGTACGATCAGATCACTACCGAGGAGGCAGCCGAGCGCAAGCTTCCGCTCGACACGATTAAAGCACTGGTCGACCAGGCGCCGCTCGAAGCCGATAGCGCACTCAAGGCGCACCTCGTCGATCGGCTCGAATACGAAGACCAGTTCGATGATCGGATGAAGTCGCACGACGGCGGGCATCACAAGCTGGTCGACTACGAGGACTACGCGCGCGGCGGGATCCTGTCGGGCATCACCGACGGCGACCGGATCGCGGTGGTTTACGGCGAGGGCGACATCGTCCGCGGCAACGAAGGTATCGATCCTTTCTCGGAGCCAGGCGCCGAATCGATGACGGCGGACGACATGATGGAGGCGTTCAAGGACGCGCGCGAGGATGACTCTGTGGTCGCGGTCGTGTTCCGCCTCAATTCCCCCGGCGGCTCGGTGATCGCGTCGGAGTTGATTCGGCGCGAGGTAGCTCTCACGGCCAAGGAGAAGCCGGTCGTGGTCAGCATGTCGGGGCTTGCGGCGTCGGGCGGCTATTGGGTGTCAACGCCCGCCGCGAAGATCGTTGCCGAGCCCGGCACGATCACCGGCTCGATCGGAGTGCTCGGCGGCAAATTCAACATCACGCCCGCAGCCGCGAAAATCTACGCCAACACCGACAGCGTGACGCGCGGCGCCAATGTCGAGATGTTCGACGAATTTACCGACTTTACACCCGCGCAGGCGACGAAGTTCCGCGACCAGCTCCTTGGCACGACTTACAACTATTTCCTCCAGATCGTCGCCAAGGGGCGGCACATGAACGTCGAACAGGTCGATCAGATCGCGCAGGGCCGCGTGTGGAGCGGCGAAGAGGCGCTGAAGATCAAGTTGGTCGATTCAATGGGTGGGCTCGACGATGCGGTCAAGGAAGCCAAAACCCTCGCCCGCGTCCCGACCGATCAAATCATGCCGATCGAGGAACTCCCCGCTCAGCCCGGCCTGCTGCAATCGCTCGCGAAGAGGAAGCTCGCGGCATCAGTGTTCGGCGGCGCGCGCGGGCGCGGCGCAATCGAACCCATCATTCAGATTATCCGGGCGTCGATCAGGGGCGGCGGTTCGTTCGTCGCAGCCTACTGCCCGGTAATACCAATATGGTGATGTTTATGGACGAAAAGCTCGAAGAATTTCTGAACGTGATGGGCGAGGCGGAGCGCGCCGGCGGGCGCGTGCTGCATGAACTGACCGCACTCGCCGAATCACTCGAGCTGCGCGAGATGCTCAAGAAGGTCGGCCACGATGAAGGCTACTACGCCGGCGAACTGGCGGCGCACGTGCGACGGCTCGGCGGCGCGCCATCGAACAAGACTGGAGACTTCGTCGAGAAGGTCCGCGCCGTTGGAGACTTCCGCGCCAAGCTCGAGTTGCTCAACCGCGGCCAGCGATGGGTGATTCGCAAAATCGAGGAGCAGCTCCCCGCAATCGGCGACGCGGAACTGAAGGCGTTCCTCGTCGTGATGGCCAAGGGACACGATGTGAACATCGGCGCACTCGACGACGCCCTCAAACAGGGGCTGGCCTAGGCGCTTTCAGGCAGACCGGATGCGATGCACATAATTGTCGGACTTGCGATGGTTGCAGTCACGGCGGGCTACTTCTGGCTCGTCGCAAGGCGGCGTTATCGATGCCCCTTCTGCGGGCGCGTCGTGAAGTGGCAGGATATCAACTGTCCCCACTGCGGCAACGATATGAACTTTCGTCATCGCGAAGGGCCCGAGGCTCTGCCGCGCGCGGCAGAACGGCTCCAGAAGCCGAAGCGCGGTCCTAGCGCTTCGCGCCAGCCTTGACGGCGGCGGCGGCGCGCCGGAGCAGCGTCGCGACTTCGCGAGCGTTGTTCGCCGGCATCCTTACGAAATCGCCATCCTCTTTCAGATCGGCAAAGAAGCCGGCCGGATCCTCATGGAAGTGAAGGAAACCAACCGACCCGATGTAGAAGGCGCCGCGCTTGCGCTCGCGGAGTCCGGGCAGCTTCCGGAGTTCGGCGAGTATCGGCTCGAGCTGATCGAGGGCAGTCTCTCCCGCGTGTTTCATGAGATCGTCAGTCGCCGCACGACTCGAGGTTCCGTCGCGCTCAGCCGTTGCCGAGCTCGATCACGTAGCCATCGGGATCGGCCACGTAAGCGTAAGGGAAGCGGCCGCCATGCTTGCCGCGCGAGAGCAGCTTGCCGCCAGCCCGCTCGACCTGCGTGACCGCCTCCTCGAGACCGCCCTTGTCGAGCGTGAAGCCGAAGTGGGAAATGCCGCCCCCTGCTATGGGATCGCCGTCTTTGGCCTGGCAGAGCGTGATCGTGTCGTGCGCGCCGGGAGAATGCAGAAAGACCATCGTCTTGCCTTCCCAGAACGCGACCTCGAGACCGAATGCCTGCTGGTAGAACTTGAGCGATCGTCCAACGTCGCCGACGTTCAGGTTGATGTGATGCAATCCATGCGACTTGACCATCGCCTTGCCCTCCGCAGGCCAGTCTAACGCCGGGTCATCGATACGGCGAGCCGTTCCTCGGCGTCTTTCACGGAGATTGGCTTTGCGAGTTTCTTCGTCTCGGCCGGGCGCCACTCCGAAAACGCGGTCTGGACCGCGCGATGGCTCCAATGCCGTGTGCTCCTCGTGAATCGAGGCGAGCCGCGCTGGATCGAACTTGTCGGCGATTCGCGCGAGCGCCGGCCACGATCGCCGATGAACGAAAGTGATCTTACCGTCGATCAACCGGCAGAGGCGGATATGTTTGGAACCGCGCACCGCCATCGTGAGCTTGTAATCTGATGCGATTTGGGATGCGCCCACCAACTGCCGTTGATGTTGCCGCCGGCAATTTCGGCCGCGAGGCTCGGCACACGTCCTAGCGCTGACTCGAGGACGAGCCCATTGCGCTCGACAAACTTCAGCGCGTCGTCAACAGTTTTGATCACCGCCGTGGCGAAGCCTCGCCAAAAGCATGGCCGTTGCACCGATTCGTGGTCGCCGAGGTTCGCGTCAAGTTCAATCGAACCGAGTGACCAAACTTCCCCTCCCCTGCGGGAAGGGGCGCAGAATCAATCGGTGCATCTCCACTCGTTACGCGGGCTTTGACTCCGGTGCGGGCGCTCGGAGCAACACGTGGTCGGCGTGGAGCTTTTCGATCTCGACCTCCGACACCCCGAGCAATTCCTTCAGCACGGCGGCATTGTCCTCGCCGAGGCGCGATGCTTTCAGGTCGGTGCGATCGGGCCAGGCCGAGAATTTCGTCGGCATCCCAGGGATATCGAACTCGCCGAACTGTTCGCTCTTCACGCGGCGCACCGTCTTGCGTCCGCGGAGATGCGGATGCTCCATCGCGTCTGCCAGCTTCAGCACTTGCGCGCAGGGCACCCGTTCGGCATCGAGCGCCGCGATCGCAGCGTCACGCGTGCCCAGCTCGGCGAGCCACGTCTCAAAGATTCGTTTGAACTCGGCGGTGTTCTTCAGCCGGTCGCGATTGGTCTTGAAGCGCGGATCATAGGCGAGATCGGGCCTCTTCATGGCGCGCCACAGGCGCGGGATTTCGTGCTGCTGGACGATGAGGAACACGTAGCCGTCGGGCGCCTGGTAAACGCCGCAGGGACATCCCGTCGCGTGCATCGGGCCCATGCGCTTGGGAACGAATTTGGGACGAAGCGACACGACCGGCACCGACAATTCGTGCATGTGGAAATACGTATCGAGCAGAGCAGCGTCGACATACTGGCCTTCGCCCGTGCGCAGGCGATTGATCAGCGCGAAACCGACCGCCATCGCGGCCGCGACTCCCGTCGACACGTCGCCGATCGCCATCCCGGGCACGCTCGGCGGGCGCTCCGGCTCGCCGATCTGATCGATTACACCGGCGAACGAGCCGCCCAGGAAATCGTAGCCGGGCTTGTAGCTGAGCGGTCCCTGCTGTCCCGCAACCGACACCGAGCACATCACGAGTGCAGGATTGATTTTGTGGAGCGCCTCGTAGCCGAAACCCATCGTCGCGATTACGCCCGGCGCGAAGTTTTCGACGACGACGTCGATCTTCGGAATCATCGCGAGAATCAGCTCGCGGCCGCGCTCGGTCCTGAGGTCAACGGCGAGGCTGCGCTTGCTGTGATTATGCTGGAAGTAGTACGTGCTCATGCCGTCTTTGACGAGGCCGAGCAGCCGCACATGATCGCCCTCGAGGCTGCGCTCGACCTTGATCACATCGGCGCCCATCTCGCCGAGGATTCGCGTACAGGTCGGGCCTGCGACGTAGTGCGTGAAATCGAGAACGCGGAAACCTTCGAGCATGCGCGGCTTGTGATCCATCGCCAGTCCCTCGTGTCGCGGGTTATGCGCGCATTGCGCGCGAGCGGAAATGATATGGCGCTATCCTAGAGCGGCAGCGGTGCACTTTCCATCGCGGTCACTTGTTGCTCGCATCGACCGCGGCGCCCGTTTTGATCAGGCGATCGATCTCGTCGGTGCTAAACCCCGCTTCCTTCAGGATCTCGCGTGTCTGCGCACCATAGCGGGGCGGCACACGCGGCTTCTGCTTTTCGCTCTCAAGCACGAACACGGGGCTGTTCACGGTTTCGATCGTGCCGTGGCCGGGATAATCGACCTTCACGATTGCACCGCATTCGCGCATCTGCGGGTCGCTCACTGCCTCGTCGAGAGTCGGCAGCGGAGACCACTTGATATCATAAACGCGAAACTTATCGCGCCAGTGGCTTAGCGGCTTGGATTCGAACTGCGAGAGCAGGATCGCGTACAACTCAGCGGCGTTTTCCTTGCGTGCGGCGGCATTCTCGAAGAGCGGACTGGTCGCGAGATCGGGCTCGCCGAGCGCCTCGCAAAGGCGCGAGAACTCGCGTTCGGGATCGAGTAACGCGATGATCATGGCATGATGGTCGCCGCTCGGATACGCAGCAATCAGCGGATTCATCGGCCGCGCGCCTGGAGTGCGCACCGGGAACTGGGCGGCACAGAGCTTGGCCTGGATATCGACACTGTTGGCCCACGCTCCAGCCGCCATCAGCGAGGTGCTCACCTTCGAGCCCTTGCCGGTGCGCTCGCGCCGGTAGAGTCCGAGCATGATCGCGCCGAACAATGTCGCCGCCGTCGGATGATCTCCCATCGCGGGCCGCGCGCCCGCCGGCGTGCCGTCGGCACCGGTCACGCTGGTCATCAGACCCGAGCGCGCCCAGTATGCGAGCCCGTCGTAGGCGGGAGCGTCCGCATCGTCGCCCTTCTCGCCATAGCCGGTGATCATCGCGTACACGAGGCGCGAATTGACGGGACGAAGATCGTCCCAGGTGAGACGAAACTTGTCGAGCAGCGAGGGTTGGAAATTGGTTACGAATACATCGGCGCCGGCAACCAGCTTGAGCAGCGTGTCGCGCCCCGCATCCTTGCTCAGATCGAGCACGATGCTCCGCTTGTTACGGCTCGTCAGCAGCCACGTGTAGTGGAAGTCGGTGCTGGGATATCCGGGCACTGAAGAGAACGTGCGCCACAAATCGCCATCGGGCGGCCGCTCGATTTTGATTACGTCGGCGCCAAAGTCCGAAAGTATCGTGGCCGCAGCCGGTCCGGCAACGTAGGTCGCGCAGTCGATTACTTTGAGTCCGTTGAGGATCCCTTCATCCGCATTCATAAGCCGCTCGCTCCATGATGATTAGTAGCGCTGTTGGCAGCGACTTTGGTTATGAACCAAGTCGCGCGCGCGATAAAGAGCGGCCAACCTTGACGCGTATCTTCACCGCAAGCTGACCGTCGCGAGATATGCGGCAATCGCCAGGGCGAGGGCTTCTATCACAAGCGGGACTTCGCGGCCCCACTCGCGCGCATCCTGAGCGAGACCCTTTGTCCGATAATCTGGTAGTGCAGCAATTCATCGAAGAAGTAAAAGGCCAGCAGGACCAGGGTCGCGATCAATCCGCCGCCGATCGCTTAAGGCGTCACCAGCGAACAAGTGGCGCCGATGAGTGCGAGGAGGGAGAACGGAAATCCAGATACTATCGAACAGAGCGAAGCAAAGATCGGCAGCAAGAACGAATTCGTGAAGTGAGTGAGGCCGCTATGAATGTCGCGGGCTTCCCCTTCCTCGAAACTGATCGCAGGCTATCTAAAGTAGTTTGCCGCTCGTGGAATTCGGCAGCAAAGGAATGTTCCGCAGAAGCCGGTCATGATCGCGCCCGCGGCGATGACCGACCGGTAGAATTCAATAGGCTGGCAGCTCACCTGTTCTGCCGTGGAGTAGATGGCCGGCGCTGGAACTTGGCCCCGAGTTCGGCGCCGCAGTCAGGCGCGCTGCTCGGCGAGGCACTCGGCGCAGATGCCGTAGAGTTCCATCTTGTGCCGCGTGAGGGTGGCCTTGAGCTGACTCGCGACGATTTCCTGCATTCGTTCGATCGCCTCGTTCTCGAACTCGATAATCTTGCCGCAGCGCTCGCAGATGAAGTGATCGTGATGGCGTTCGCCAACCGCCTCGTAACGCGCCTGCCCCTCGTCGAAGTGGCGCTCATAGAGAAGCGCACATTCCTTGAGAAGGCGGAGCGTGCGGTAAATCGTGGCGTAGCCGACATGAGGATTGATCTTCTTGACCTCGGCGTAGAGCTCCTCGGCGCTGATATGGTGGCCCATATCGAAGAAGACGCGTGCAATATCGTCGCGCTGACCCGTGGACTTGAGCCCGCGCTCCTTGAGACGCGCATGGAAGGTGGTCATCCGCTCTTCGGTGCGGTTGCGTCGCTGCTCGTCGCTGGTGCGACCGGCCGGCGTGATGTCCGAAAGACGCGGCATCAGCAGTTACCTGAAGGTCGATGAAGAAGGATTGAACGCAGGCTTTGCGACGGCGCTGCCCCCCTTGCCGATGCGAGACGGGGTTGGGAGTTAGGTTTAGTCTGGGATTCTGAACAGCAGATCGCAGAATCCAACCTGACCCTCATTCCCTTCCCCCAGGGGAGGGGAAGTTTGACGCTCCCGTGCTGATGGTGACTTCGCAGACTCAATTTCTTCGCCCAGCTCTCAGGAGGAAGCAGGCTCCGCCTCGATTAAGCGACGCGCCGCCGGCGACAGATAGAGCGCATCGAAATCTCGTGCACGCAGCGCCTCGGCCAGCACGTCGAGCTGCTCGTGCGCGGGCTGCTCGCGGTCGATGATCACGAGGTTCTTGTCGCGCACTCGGCAGGCGCCGCCGCGCGCGCGATAGCCAATCTCGCGCAGAATCTTCTCGCGCCGCACCTCGAGCCCGACGCGCTTGGCCGCATCGACAAGCTCATCAACCAGTGCCAGCAAATGTGATTCTTTCTGCTCGCCCATTCTCGACCTGCCCGAGCCTCTTGAGGCTCAACCGAACCCCGTGCTATCGCGGGATTCAACGCGGAGGACCGCTGTTTGTTCAAGAAAATCCTCGTCGGCATCGATACTTCCGAGCACTCGCGCAATGCGCAGGCGTACGCGTTCACCCTGGCGCGCAAGTTCGGAGCGACTCTTCTCGGTCTGCACGTGGTCGATATCGTGTCGATCGAAGGTTCGTTCTTTCATGATATATCAGGTTCGCTCGGACTGGAGCCATATCTCGACTTTTCAACCAAGATGCGCGAGGTGCTGACCGCGCGCGGAAGGGGTGTGCTCGACGAATTCGCGGCAGCCGCGACGCGCGAGGGAATCGCGGCCGAAACCACGCTCGACATGGGTATCGTCGCCAACCAGATCTGCGAGCGGGCGCGGAGCGCCGACCTCGTGATGATAGGCCATCGTGGAGTCAACGAGCGGTTTTCGACCGGGCTGCTCGGCTCGACCGCCGAGAGCGTCGCGCGCAAGTGCCCGCGTCCACTGCTGATCTCGCCGAACCGTTATCGCGAAATCGTGCGGCCAGTACTCGCCTACGACGGCAGCGAGCGGGCATCGCGCTCGATGCGTACGGCGGCGGAATTCGCCAGCGAACTTGGCGTTCCGCTGACCGTCGTCACCGTGACACGCGATATGAAGCTCGGTGAGCGCACGCTCGGCGAGGCGCGCGCCTACTTCGAGAACTACACTCCCAAGGCGGAATTCAAGCTGCTGCAGGGGCACGCCAACGAGGAGATCGTGCGCTTCCTGAAAGAGTGCGACGCCGACCTTCTGTTCATCGGCGCTTACGGTCACAGCAGGATTATCGAGATGGTGCTGGGCTCGACTACAGAATATGTGCTGCGCAATGCGCCTTGCCCGGTATTCCTGTCGCGTTAGCGGCGTTATCCCGTCTGCGCCTCTGGTAGAGTGTCGAGAATCACTCCAGATGGTAGCGTTTGCGCTTGCGCCAGAGGGTCGCGACACCGATGCCGAGCGTCGCGGCCGCGTCCTCGAGCGTAGGCGCCAGGGCAAGCACGCGCCGGATATGTTCGAACTCGATCTGTTCGAGCGTGGCATCGTCGCCGCTTCCCGCAGTTCTCGGCGAGCCGCTCTGAAAGAGAATGTCGGGCAAGTCCTCTTTCCGCAGCGTGGTGCCTCGGCTTAAGACCACCGCACGCTCAATCGCGTTGCGAAGTTCGCGGATATTGCCCGGCCACGAATAAGAGACCAGCGCCTTCTTGGCATCCTCCGAAAACTGCAACCCGCTGCGGCTGTTGCGGGCCGCGGCCTCCCGCAGAATGTTCCCCGCGAGAGCCAGAATGTCTTCGGGCCGATCACGCAGCGCAGGAACGTGCAAGCCTATGACGTTCAAACGGTAATACAGATCGCTGCGGAAACGTCCACCTTCTATTTCCCGGGGCAGATCGCGATTCGTTGCCGCGATGATACGGGCGTTAACCTGGATGGTGTCCTCGCCGCCGACGCGCTCGAAGCGCTCATCCTGCAGGAAGCGCAGAAACTTGGTTTGCAGCGCCTGCGGCAGCTCGGCGATTTCGTCGAGGAAGACCGAGCCGCCGTTCGCCGCCTCGAGCCGGCCCGGCTTGTCCTTGATTGCGCCGGTGAACGAACCCTTCATGTGCCCGAAGAGCTCGCTTTCGAGCAGATGCTCCGAGAGCGTCGTGCAATTGACAGTCACGAAGGGCCGAGCTCGCCGCGGACTCCATTCATGGATCTGCCGTGCCAGCACGTTCTTGCCGGTGCCGCTCTCTCCCGTCAGCAGGATTGTCGCGTCGCTCGAGGCCGCGGCGTATGCCGTTTCGGTCACGGCGCGGAACTGAGCGTTGGCTGACTCCAGCATTGGGACGCCATTGATCGAATTCTTGAGCGAGCGATTCTCGGCGCGCAGCTCTCTCACCTCGAGAGCGCGCTCGACCGCGAGCTCGATCTCCTCGAGCGAAAACGGCTTGGTGACGTAATCGTAGGCGCCCGCCCTCATCGCGGCGACCGCGTTTTGGATCGTGCCGTACGCGGTCATCAGCATCACGAGCGTGGCGGGACAGCGGCTCTTGATTTCCTTCAGCAGCTCGAGCCCGTTCATTTCCGCCATGCGCCAGTCACTCAGCACAAGGTCCATTTCGCCCTCTCGGGCAAGGACCGCCAGCGCCTCGCGGCCACTCTCGGCCACGAAGGTCTGATGCTTCCGGCCTTCGAACAGATGCTGAAGTCCGTCGCGGATGTTCTTTTCGTCGTCGACTACTAAAAGGCGGGCCATGCTAGATTGACCGCGAGTGCGGCAGCTTCACGCTCAGCTTGCTACCCTCCGTTAACTTCTCGACCATCATTCGACCGTCATGAGCTTCGATGATCTCGTTGACGATAGCAAGGCCGAGACCTC
>JASHPB010000035.1 GCA_030038355.1 Candidatus Binataceae bacterium | reverse complement strand
AGGGCAATAACCAGAGCACGAAGTAGAGCCAGCAGTGGCCCGCAAGCGCGAGCATCGCGAAGAGGACGGCGTGCGTGATGACAGCGCCGTGAAGGCGAGGCCATGCGCGCTTGACGCGAGCCGCGAGCGTCATCGGCTGGCCGATTCCGAATGCGCGGCGAAAGAGACCCAAGCGCTGCTGGTAGGCGGTCTGCCCGCTGATATCGCGGATGAGCTTGCGCTTGAGGCTCGCGCGCGTGATCGGAAACGGCCGCGTCAGCGCGATATCAGGATCGTTGGGCTGCTGGGTGAACCGATGATGTCCGGCGACATGCTGGGTGCGGTACGCGTACATGTCGCCGAGCAGAATGTAGTCGGTGAGCCAGGTGCCGGCGAAATCGTTGAGGCGCAGGTTGGTGAAGAGCAGGCCGTGCGCGGCGTCGTGCGAGATGATCGCGAGGCCAAGCTGGCGCGCGCCGATAATCGCGACCGCGAGGATGAAGGTGAGCGGATTCGGCCACTTCACGAACATCGCGATCGCGACGAAGATCACCGCCCAGGCGTGAAAAATCATCCACGCGCCGCGGAGGTTCGACTTCCGCTTGAGCCGATTTAGTTCGGCGGATGAAAAAACGCTGCGCGCCTGGAACATGCTATCCTCCAATCTTCCCGGCCCGCCTGGCCGCGCGAAGTATCAGGGCATCGTCGAGCACGTACCAACTTATAACAGAAAATGGCGATGAATGCAAATATCCGTTATGAGACGCCGCGCGCCCTCAGCGCCAGAGAGCTCGTGATCGATTTCATATCGAGCCGTTGGCCGCGCGAGATGCCGGCGCGGGTGATTGTCGATAGCGCCCTGGCGCTGGGCTTCAGCGAGCAAAGCGTGCGGATGGCGCTGACGCGTCTTGTGGAGGAGGGGCTCGCGGTCACGGTCGAACGGGGAATCTATAAGCTTGCGCCGTCAGGCGATGCGATGCGCCGCGAGGTGCGGAAGTGGCGAAGTATCCTCGATTCGACCAAGTCGTGGACGGGCGGATGGGTGGGAATCTACGAGGTGCCGATTCGCCGCAGCGATCGCGCCGCGCTTCGCCGCCATGAGCAGGCGCTTAGGCTCCGAGGCTTTCGCCGGTTGACCGCGGGGCTCTCGATCCGGCCGGCGAATCTCCGCGATTCAACTGCCGAGCTTCGCGAGCAGCTTCGCGCGCTCGGACTTCATCCTAATGCGATCGTTGCGCTGTTCAGCGATCTCGACGAGGCGACGCGTGCGCGCGCGATGAAGCTCTGGGACACGAAGGCGCTACTCGATTCATACGAGCAATTGATGCGCGCGATCGACGCCAGCATGGGCCGGGTCGATTCCCTCCCGCTGGCGGCCGCGGCTGGCGAGACACTCGTGCTTGGCCGCGATGTCCTCCGACATATCAACCTCGATCCACTGCTGCCCGAGGAACTGATGCCCGAGCGGCCCCTGCGCAAGCTCGTGCGGACGATGACTGTTTACGATGCGGTGGCGCGCCAGATCTGGCGCCGCTTCATGAGCCAGTTCGAGCCGCGGCCGTGATGAGTGCCAGCGGCGATGGCTTCCATCGCGGGGGCGGCGCCCTCTAGAATCGAAGCACGATGGCGTTGCTCGAGGGCAAAACGATCCTACTTGGCGTGAGCGGCGGAATCGCGGCCTACAAGGCGGCCGAGCTCGTCCGCGCGTTCGTGACGCAGGGCGCGAAGGTGCGGGTGATGATGACGCGCAACGCCCGCGAGTTCATCACGCCGCTCACCCTCCAAGCGCTCAGTGGCAATCCGGTCGCGACCGACACATTCAGCCTCACTGAGGAATCCGAGATTGGCCATATCCGCCTCGCGGACAACGCCGACGCGGTGATAATCGCACCCGCGACGGCGGACGTTATCGCGAAAGCCGCTGCCGGGATCGCCGACGATATCGTCACTACTGTGCTGCTCGCGACACAGGCGAAGGTCGCGTTCGCGCCTGCGATGAACGTGCACATGTATGAGCATCCTGCCGTGCGCGAGAATCTCGCCAAGCTCCGCGCGCGCGGCAACGTCGTGATCGAGCCGGGAGAGGGTGCACTCGCGTGCGGCTACGAGGGCAAGGGCCGCCTGCCTGATGCGCCTATAATCGTCGCGGAGCTCGAGAAGATGCTCTCGGCGCGGGACCTCGCGAGCGAGCGAATCCTGGTGACCGCCGGCCCGACGCAGGAAGCAATCGATCCGGTGCGATTCGTGTCGAATCGCTCATCGGGCAAGATGGGATTCGCGATCGCGCGAACAGCATGGCGGCGTGGCGCGGCAGTGAAGATCGTCGCGGGTCCATCGTCGCTCGCGACTCCATACGGCGTCGAGCGAATCGATTCGGTAAGCGCCAATGATTTGCTCAGAGCCACGGCGCGCAATTTCCCGTGGTGTAGCACGCTTATCATGGCGGCGGCGGTGGCGGACTTCCGTCCTGCTCATCCTGCGCCCGGCAAGATCAAGAAGAGTGCGAAGGGTCTTACGCTCGAGATGGCTTCCATAGCGGACGAGATGCCGCGGCTCGCGGCGAAGAAGGGCTCGCGCCTGCTGATCGGTTTTGCTGCTGAGACTGACGACATGCTCGAGCACGCGCGCGACAAGCTCCGCCGCAAGCGCCTCGATCTAATCGTCGCCAACGATGTCAGCCAAGAAGGCGCGGGCTTCGGTGTCGATACCAATATCGTCACGCTGGTCGGCGGCGACGGCGTGGCTGAGCGTCATCCCAAACTCACCAAGGACGAAGTTGCGGACCGAATCCTCGATCGCGTCGTTGCGCTGCGCGCTTCGAAAACGCGGCGGTTACGCGCTGTGCGATGATCACGATTCGCGATTTGCCGATCGCCATGCCGAGTGATAACGCTCGCGGGTACCGCCTCCGGCGCGTCCGCATCGTATGAGCAACTCGGGCTCCGTCCCAGACAGAAACCTGCTGATCGCAACACTGCGCGACTATGTCGAGCAGCTTCGCGAGGAGGGCCTCGAAGGGTTGCCGGCGGGCGCCCGAGTCGAGCGCGCAGCGCCGCGCACCGAAACTGAATCGGTGCCGCGCGTCGCAGCACCCGCGCCGATCTCCTCT
The DNA here is from genome assembly GCA_030038355.1 of Candidatus Binataceae bacterium. GTDB lineage: Bacteria > Desulfobacterota > Binatia > Binatales > Binataceae > JASHPB01. Next base: position 16,102 of record JASHPB010000035.1, on the reverse strand, counting down.
GCAGTACCACCCCAATTTCCACCTGCCGCCGAGATGTTGTCGAAATATCCGGGGCTCGAAACAACCTCGACGCTTGAACAGCTCCGCACCTTCATCGGCGACTGCCAACGGTGCAAGCTCGCGCCGCTCAGAAAAAATCTGGTCTTTGGCGTAGGCGATCCCAACGCCGAGTTGATGTTTATCGGTGAGGGACCCGGCGCCGATGAAGACCAGAAGGGCGAGCCGTTTGTCGGCCGCGCGGGCCAGCTGCTTACTGACATCATCGAGCGCGGCATGGGTATCGCGCGCTCCGAGGTTTACATCTGCAACGTCATTAAGTGCCGCCCGCCTGAGAATCGAAACCCCGAACCCGACGAAGTCGCTGCGTGCGAACCCTTCATGTTGCGGCAGATCGAAATCGTGAAGCCCAAAGTTATCGTCGGGCTGGGCACCTTCGCCGTGCAGGCCGTGCTCAAGGTGAAGACACCGATCAGCAAGCTGCGCGGGCGCTGGCACGAGGTGCGCGGCATCAGGATGATGCCGACCTTTCATCCGGCCTACCTGTTGCGCAACCCGGGCGACAAGCGGCTGGTGTGGGCCGACGTGCAGGAAGTGATGAAGGTGCTCGGCATTCAAATTCCGCGCCGCGGCGGGGCGTGATTGTGCGACGGCGATCTCGAAGCGCGGTGTCGCTTGCGCTGATCGCGCTCGCGATCGCGGCGGCCATTGCTGCGCGCGCCCTAGCTGCGTCAACGGCGGCCGCAAGTCCGCCGCGCGTCGATCTGATTTCGATCGATGGTTCGATCAATCCTGCGGTCGCGTCCTACGTCGAGGATTCGATCAACTATGCATCGGCGAGCGGCGCGGCGGCGGTCGTGATCGAACTCGATACGCCGGGCGGGCTCCTGACCTCGGCGGAGAAAATCGTCAAAGACATCCTCGGCGCGCCGATTCCGGTGATTGTTTATGTCTCGCCGCCGGGCGCAAGCGCTGCGTCTGCCGGCACGTTTATCACCGAGGCGGCGAGCGTCGCGGCGATGGCGCCGGGCACGACGATCGGCGCGGCGCATCCGGTGGAAGAGGGCGGCGAGGAAGTCAAAGGCGTGATGGGCGAGAAGCTCGAAAACTTCGCCGCATCGTGGGCGCGCACGATCGCGGAGCAACGCGGCCGCAACCAGGATTGGATGGAAGAGGCGGTGCGTCACAGCGCGTCGATCGGCGAGCGCGACGCGCTCTCGAAGCACGTGATCGATCTCGTCGCGCCCGATCTGAGGAGTCTCCTGAAGCAGGCCTCCGGGCGCAGCGTAAAGGTCAACGGCCGCGACGTGACGCTCACGCTCGGCGACGCGACCGTGCAGCGCGTCTCGATGTCATTCGGGCAGCGCGTCCTCAACACCCTCTCCGATCCGAATATCGTTTACTTGCTGCTGATGGCGGGAATCGTCGGCCTCTACTTCGAGTTCGCGCATCCGGGAGTGGTGTTCCCCGGCGTAGCTGGCGCGATTTGCTTGCTGCTCGCGCTGGCGTCGTTCGAGGTGCTGCCGATCAACCTCGCGGGTCTGCTGCTGATTTTTCTCGGCATCGGACTGCTCGCGGCCGAGGCGTGGGTGACGAGCTACGGAATTCTCGGCGTCGGCGGCGTGATCTCGTTCGTGCTCGGCTCGCTCTTTCTTATCGATACCTCCAAGACCAACCTCGAGGTGAATCGCGGCATGATCGCGGGCGCCGCGGTGGCTCTGAGCGCGATCATTGTCGGGCTCGGCTACGTCATCGCACGGGAGCGCAGCAGGCGCGCGGTCACCGGCCCCGAGGGATTGATCGGTGAGGTCGGCGAAGTTCGCGAAGCGATTGTGCCCGGGACTCCCGGCAAGGTCTTCGTGCACGGCGAGATCTGGCGCGCCAGCAGCCTCGATCCGATCGCCGCGGGCGCGCGCGCCGAGATCATGGCGATTCGCGGCCTGGAACTGGAAGTGCGGCGGCTTTCCCAGTAACGCGTCAAGTTGCGGCGGCGCCATGCGCGCTCGAAGGAGTAACGACTGATGGCGGGTGGAATCGGAATAGTCATCTTCATTCTCATTGTGGTCGTGCTGAGTGGACTAAGGGTTTACAACGAGTACGAGCGCGCCGTCATATTCCGCCTCGGGCGGCTCACACCCTTTCGCGGGCCGGGCGTGATCTTCGTCATCCCGGTGCTGGAGCGCGCAGTGCGAATCGATCTGCGGACCGTAACGCTCGACGTTCCCGCGCAGGACGTCATCACCAAGGACAACGTTAGCGTGAAGGTGAGCGCCGTGCTCTACTTCCGCGTGGTCGATCCGTCGCGCGCTGTCACCGAGATCGCGAACTACCTCTACGCCACGATGCAGCTCGCGCAGACGACGCTGCGATCCGTGGGCGGTCAGACCGAACTCGATGAACTGCTGAGCCAGCGCGACAAGCTCAACGCGCAGATCCAGGAAATCGTCGATTCGCAGACCGAGCCGTGGGGTATCAAGGTGACGCTCGTCGAGCTGAAGAACATCGACCTGCCGCAGGACATGCAGCGCGCCATCGCGGCGCAGGCCGAGGCGGAGCGCGAGCGCCGCGCCAAGGTAATCGCGGCCGAGGGCGAGTATCAAGCGGCGCAGCGTCTTTCCGAGGCGGCCGAAATCATGAGCAAGAGTCCGATCACCCTCCAGTTGCGCTATCTGCAGACACTCGCCGAGATTGCCACGGAGCATAATTCGACTACGATCTTTCCGGTGCCGATCGACATGTTCGACGTGTTTCGTGGTGCGGTGCGCGCGGTTTCCAACGACGATAAAGAAAAGAAGTAACAATCGCTGCAGGCCACGAACCAAGAAGTTGCAAAGATGGGCAAGCTCATCCTGGTCCGCCACGGCGAGAGCGAGGGCAATGCGCTCCGCCGCTTCACTGATTCGCCGGAAGTTGACATCACGGCGCTCGGCCGCCGCCAAGCACTGGAGGCCGCGCAACGAATCAAAGCCGCATACCGTCCGCGGCTCGTGGTCGCGAGTCCTTACCGCCGCGCTCACGAGACCGCGCGCATCATCGCGGCGGAACTCGCGCTCGAAGTCGAGCGCGCGCACGATTTCCGCGAGCAGAGCCTCGGCGCGCTGGCGGGACAGTCCTACGATGTAGTCCGCGAGGACCCGGCGTTTGACGCGGCGCGCTCCTGGCTATGGCGCCCGCAAGGCGGCGAAAGCCAGGCCGACGTGCGCGCGCGGAGCGGACCATTGCTCGACATATATGCGCGCCGCTACGCGCTCGACGAGATCGTCATCGTGAGTCATGGCGGCGTGATGCGCGCGCTCTGGGCGCACGCGACGGGCGACTGGGACAACGCGCACCTTCCGATCAACTGCGGCATCGTCGTCATCGAGCATCGCGAGGGCCGTTACGGTGTGCCCGAAATCGTGCACGGACTCATCGCGGCAAAAGAGACCGGCGGCTGAGCGGCTCCGGAAAATCACTTTGCGTCGGTGCGACCGCATGCCATGTTAATTGCAAGATGTCTTCCAAAATTGCAGGCACGGGCGAGCGCATAAGGCGCGCACGCGCCGCGCGCGGCGTCTCGCAGTCAGCGCTCGCGCGCAGTGCCGGAATCTCGCGCCAGGCGCTCGGCGCGATCGAATCGGGCGGTTACCAGCCGGGGGTAGCGACGGCGCTCAGAATCGCGCGCGAACTCGGCGAATCGGTAGAGAGCCTGTTCGGCGAGTCCCTCGAAATCAGTGTCGATGCGACGCTCGCATCCGGCAGCGCGCTTCAGCGAAGCCGCGTCGCGCTCGCGCGCATCGGCGGACGCGTGATTGCGGCGCCGGTTCCGCCGCCCGCGCTCGAACTGATTCCCGCGGGCGGAATCATCTCGTCGATCAAGGGAAGCCATGCCGTGGTCGATTCTTTCGTCTCGACGTCGGAGATCGACTCGACGTTGCTGGTCGCCGGATGCGATCCGGCGGTGACGATTCTCGCCGACTGGATCGCGCGCCGGCGGCATCCCGTGACCCTCGTCGCGCTCGGCGGCTCGAGCCAGAGCGCGCTCGACGCGCTCGCCAGAGGGCGCGCGCATGCCGCCGGGATTCATCTCCGTGACGCGCGGAGCGGCGAATACAATCTCGAGGCGGTGCGCCGCGCGCTCGCTCATCGCCGTGCCATCGTCGTCAATTTCGCCCGCTGGGAACTGGGGCTCGCGATGAAGAAGGAAAACCCGCTCGGCATCCGCGGCTTTTCCGATCTCGCGCGTCCTCGCCTAAGACTCGCAAACCGTGAGGCGGGATCAGGCGCACGAATCGCACTCGATGCGGCGCTGGCTGAAAACCAGATCGACGCGCGAAAGATCGTTGGTTATCGGCACGAGCTGCGCGGCCATCTGGAAGTTGCCGCGGCGATCGCTGACGACTATGCGGATGTTGGCGTCACGATTCGCGTCGCGGCGGAAGCCTACGGCCTGGACTTCGTTACGATACGCGAGGAGCGTTACGACCTCGCGATTATCGAGCGCGAGATCGAGTCGGTCCCCGTCGCCACGATGCTCGAGGCGCTGAACTCCGCCCGCTTTGCGCGACAGGTGAAAGAGCTCTGCGCCTACGACACGCGCGAGATGGGCAAGATCGTCGGGCGTGTCGCCTAGCGCCCGTCGAGCATCGAATCGAGAAAGTCCGCGGAGCGAAGACGTCGATCGAGAATCGACGATATGAAGCGCGCCATCGCGAGCGCGCCGTCGCGGCCCGACGAGCGAGCAAGCGCGGCCTCGTCGAGTGCGATCGTCGAGAGGCGCCCGAGCGCGACTGCGCTTTCCGCGGCGATCCGAATTGCGCCTTCGGGCACCGAGTTACGGCATCGCGCGCATACCACGCCGCCGCGGGTGACGACGAAGAAAACTGCCGGGCTCTGCGCGGCGACCATCGTCGAACACACGCGGCATCGCCCGAAATCGAGCCCGTAGCCCGCCCATTCGAGGATGCGCAGCTCGAAGGCCTGTCTGAGCGCGGCGCCGAAGGAAGATCGCGCGAGCGTGCGCAACCCGCTTTCCAGTATGCGATAGGCGGCTGCGGCCTCGCTCGCCTCGGTTGTCAGCGCGTCGCTCAGTTCGAGCATGTAGCTGCCAAGTGCGATCTTGCCGAGGTCGTCGTCGAGCGTGTGCTGCGCGAGGTCTGATGCTTCCGCCTTGGTGATGAAGACGAGCTGGCCGTGCGGGCGGCGCTTGAAGTGCACCATCACGTGCGAAAACGGCTCGAGCTTGCGCTCGAAGCGATGGCGCGAGGCCTTGGCGCCCTTGGCGATCCCGCTCAACTTGCCCGCGTCTAATGTTAGCAGTGTGACGATTCGATCGGAGTCGGCGTAGTCGCGCGCGCGGAGCACGATCGCGGGCGTGGATTCCTCGGCCGGCATTGCTTCAGGCGCCGAGGCTGCGGCGCAGCATCGTCTGCTGGATCTCACCAACTTCGGTGCGCATCCGCTCGGCGTTGGAAATCGAGCGGCCGCTCTCGCTGGCCTCGCGGATCACCTTGTCGAACTCGACTACTATTCGCGCGATCTTCGCGTTCACTTCCGTGAGCGCGCGCATCTTTTGCTCATCGCTTTCCCATTCGCCGTCGGCATATTCGCGAAGCTCGCGGCTTTCGAACAGGAGCTCCTGGGCGCGCTCCTCGTAACCCTTGACCAGCGCCCGAATCGCATCGATGACTTTCGGCCGCTCTTCGGGATCCTTCCACAGCAAGTGCTCGAGGAACATCACGTCGTCTTCGGTCACTGCATCGCGTCCGAGGAGGAGTGCATGCGCGCGCATCACGGCGAGCGAATTTTTCCAGCGCCGATCGGAGACGATAATCTGCTGCGCGCCGAGATGGCGGCGCAGGCCGGCGATGAGTTCGAGCACGCCGCCGCCGATGGGAATCGCGCGCGCCTCGGCCGCGAGTTGTTCCAGCTCAGCGAAAGTGATCGTCGTCCGCGAAGCGTAGCTCGATCCGCCGAGCATCCGGAGAAAGCGGAAATCGTCGGCAATGTAATCGGCAACGAAGCGCAGCATGAAGCGATCGTAGAGCGCCGTCAGCTCGTCCTCGTCGGGCAACTCGTTAGACGCGCCGAACATGGTGAGCAGCGGCACCGCCACGCGCTCGCGCCCGTTGTGAAAAACGCGCTCATTGATGAGGGTGAGGAGGGCGTTGAGAATCGACGAGTTGGCCTTGAAGATTTCATCGAGGAAAGCGATATGCGCTTCAGGCAGCTTGAATGAGGTGACGCGCCGATAGTCGTCCTGCTCGAGGCCCTTCAAGCTCACAGCACCGAAGATTTCCTCCGGCGTGCTGAACTTGGTGAGCAGCCACTGGAAGTAGTGCGCGCCCTCGATTCGGCGGCAGAGCTCGTCGGCGAGCATCGATTTCGCCGTGCCCGGCGGGCCAATGATGAGCACGTGGCTTCCTGAAAGCAGCGCGACCAGCGCGCCGTCAATCAGTTCCGTGCGCTCGAGGAACTGCTTGTTCAACTCCTCGCGAATGCGCGCGAGCTTGGTGCCGGTTTCTGACATCGCTGATTGGTGCCTGATCGATGCTTGGAGATTATTTTTATCAAACCGAGCGCCAGGAAATAAGCTCGGACCGTGCGCTTGCCGCGCGATGTTCGGGGACGATAGAAAGATTCATCACCCGGACGATTTCGGTGACCGCGCCCAGAGGCGCGTCCGAAGCAGGAGAACGGCGATGGAAAAGGCGCTGGCGGGAGTGAAAGTCCTCGACATGACGCAATTCGAGGCGGGAACCTCGTGCACCGAGATGCTCGCGTGGCTCGGCGCCGACGTGATCAAGGTCGAGTCGCCGAAGATGGGCGAGCAGGGCAGATGGATCCTGACGGAGAAGCCGGGTGTCGATTCGTATTATTTCATTTTGCTCAACGCCAACAAGCGCAGCGTCACGATCAACCTCAAGTCCGACAAGGGCCGCGAGCTGTTTCTCGACTTGGTCAAGAAAGTCGATGTTCTGTCGGAGAATTACTCGCTCGGCACGCTCGAGAGCCTGGGCCTCGGCTACGACCAACTCCGCGCGATCAATCCACGCCTCATCTATCTGACGATCAAAGGCTTCGGCACGTACGGACCGTATAGCAAGTACAAGAGCTTCGACATGATCGCGCAGGCTACTGGCGGCGCGATGACGCTGACCGGGTTTCCCGGCTCGCCTCCCTTGAAACCCGGCCCCACGATCGGCGACACCGGCACGGGAATCCACGCCGCGTGCGGCGTGCTCGCGGCGTATATCCAGCGCGAGCGCACGGGCAAGGGGCAGAAGGTCGAAGTCGCGATGCAGGAGGCGGTGCTCAACTTCGTGCGCGTGCCGATGATGGGTACCTACATCTCGCACAAGCCGTCGGCGCGCGTCGGCAACCGCAGCGGCGTGGGTCCAACCGACCTTTTCAAGTGCGCGCCCGGAGGAGACAACGACTACGTCTTCATCATCTGCACGACGCCCGAGATGTGGCAGAACCTGTGCTCCACAATCGGGCAGCCGGAGCTCGCGACCGACGAGCGTTTCAAAGAGCATCGCAATCGTGGGCACAATATCGAGGAGCTAACCCGGATCATCACGAAGTGGACAAGCCAGCGCTCGAAGCATGAGGTCATGCGTCTCTTCGGCGAGGCGGGCGTGCCATGCGGCGCGGTGCTCGACACGGTTGAGCTCTTGAACGACGAGCACATGAAGCAGCGCGGCATGATCGTCACCATCAACCATCCGGCGCGCGGCGAGTTCACGATGCCTGGCTGCCCCGTCAAGCTCGAGGATTCGCCGGTCGAGGTGAAGCCTGCGCCGCTCCTCGGGCAGCATACGAATGAGGTGCTGTCGGAGCTGCTCGGCATGAATGCGCAGCAGGTCGAGTCCCTTCGCCGCGAAGGCGTAGTCTGACCGGCGCGCCGCTCGCGGTTCGAAGATGCGCTCTTCTGGCGATCTGTTCGAGGCGATCGAATATCTGAAGCGCGAAGGGCCGACGCTTCTTTCGCGCTTCGTCAAAGCGCATCGCGACGCCGAGTATGCCGACCTGCGCTTCGAAGTCGTGATGAACCGGTCGGCGAGCGCGACCAATGGCGAGCCGCGCGACGCCAACGAAAGCTCGATGGCGGCATACTGCATAACAGTTCATGCGCGAGCCTCCAGTGAGGTGAGCGGACATGGACAGACCGGTGCCGAAGTGGGAGCGCTCGCGGGCACGCCCGCTAAACTGGTTGCCGCGCTGAAGCGTGGCCTCGACCAGGCATACCAGCGGGCGCGATTCAGCGCGCGCGAGAAAGCCGCGATGATGAAGGCCGCAGGGCGCGGCTTAGAGTCGTTGGCTCTCAGAGCCGCTCTGCCTGGAGCGCCCGTGCACGACGAGATCGCGGCCGAATACAAGCATGATCCGCGGGCGCTCGATACGGACCAGCTGAAGCGGCTCGCGCTCGAGGGCTCACGCGCCGTCTCTGGCCTCGGCAAGGACATCGCATTCAACGTCGCAGCTGCGATGACGGAGCTTCGCCACGAGCTGTTGGTGAGCTCAATTGGCAGCGTCATCTCGCAGGCGACCGCCTTCTCGCAGGGCGATTGCTACGTCGTCGCGCAGAACGCGGATGGTCACCAGGAGAGTTACGATACAATCGGCCAGCAGCGCGGCTTCGAGAGTATCGCCGAAGGATGGCGCGGCGAGCTGATGCCAAATGCTGACCTCGTTACCTTCTGCAAGGAGCTCGCGAGCGAAGCCCAGCAACTCGCGGCCGCTTCGCTGCTCAAGCCACCGGAAGGCGAGGTAGTGGTCGTTACCGATCCACATTTCAATGCGCTGGTTGCGCACGAGATCGTCGGGCATCCGTCAGAAGCGGACCGCGCGCTCAAGATGGAAGCCGGGTACGCGGGGCGAAGCTGGTTTCTGAAGTCGCTCGCGGAGAACCAGCTTGGGCATCGCGTCGGCTCCGAGCTGCTGTCTGCCTGCTCGGACCCAACGCTCGATGGTTACGGGCACTATCGCTACGACCACGAGGGCACGCCCGGGCGCCGCGTGATGCATTTCGATCGCGGCATCTTCAGCGGCTTCTTAAATTCGCGCGACACCGCGGCCGCGCTCGGCGCCGAGCCCAACGGCCATGCGCGCGCGTCCGAGGGATGGCACGTGCCGCTGATCAGGATGTCGAATACGTTCTTCCTTCCCGGCGAAACGCCGCCCGAGAAAATCATCGGCGAGGTCGATCGCGGTTTCTACGTCTGCGCGCACCAGATTCCCTCGATCGCCGAGTCGCGCGAAAACTTCCGTATCTCGGCACGCCGTGTTTACGAGATCGAGAACGGGCGTATCGGTCGGCTCTTCCGCTCCGGGAGCGTGATAGCGGACTCGCGGAGTTTCTTCATGAACGTTGATGCCGTCGGCGACGACCTGCGCCTGGTTGCGATTCCCAACTGCGGCAAGGGCCAGCCGATGCAGGTGAAGCGGATGTCGAACGGCGGCCCGACCCTCCGCTCGCGCGCGCGGCTCGGGGGCGGATGATGCTCAAGGCGGCGGAACTGAAGCGCTTCGTGCAGGAGGCGGCGCGCCTCATAGCCAAAGACGAAACGATCGGCGAGTTCGAAATTTACTGCTCGAGCGGCGAGCATCGTATTGCGCGCCTCAACTTCACCTCGGATATCCCGTGTCGCGGGCTGGAGGAATTCAAGTCGCTCGAAGCCGACGGCTTTCAGATTCGAATCGCGATGACGCGCGACGCGCACGAAGTCGGGAGCACGTCGGAGGCGGGAGAGTTCACGCTGAATGCGATCCGCACCTCGCTCGAGCGCGCGAAGCGTGCGACCGTGATCGATCCGCATTTTTCCGGTTTCGCGACGGAACCGAAGAAGCTCAAGGCCGCGGTGCGGGAGAAATCGGACCTCGCGCGGTTGAGCGATGCCGCGATCGCAAACGCGGCGTGGAATGTTGTGCGCGGCGCTACCGAGGCATTGGGAAAATTTGGCGCGCCGACGGCCGGGCACGCCGGACTCGTGATCGGCGGCGACCTTTCGGTGATTCGCGATCGAGTCGCGATCACCACTTCCCACTTTGACGATATCCGCGTCGACGAGGGCGCGCACTTCAGCTCGTCGGTGACGGCGCTTATCGAGTCGCGCGACGCCAAGGGTACGGCGAGCGCGCTCGGCTCGTCGGCCGCTCACATGCGCTCGGCGGCGATGTCGCTCGGCCGCGAGGCGGTGCAGCGCGCGCTCAAGCTGGGCCACGGCGTCAGGCCCTCATCGGGTCCGTATCGCGTCGTGCTCGGCCCGCAGCCGGTCGCCGAGATCATCAACTACATGGTGATGGGGTCGCTCACGACCGGCGCCTTCCACGCCGCAAGCTCGGCGTATCAAGGCCGCTTCGGCGACGATGTGATGCACGCCAGTCTCAGTCTCTTCGACGATCCGAATCACAAGGCGGGCGCGGTACGCAGAAGCATCACCTGCGAGGGCCTCGCTGCGCGCCGCGCCGATTTGATACGCGACGGCAAGCTCATCGGGTTGCTCTCGACGATCTACGATTCGCATCGGCTGGAGACGGACGAAGAACGCGCCGAGAAACTGGGGGCGAAGGCGGGCGACAAAGTCAAATTTCCGCCGTTCAATGGCTACCGCCTCGGCGAGGGCGGCGGCCGGCGCTTCGACGCGCATCCGGCGTCAGCGGGGAGCAACGTTGTGATGCGCACGCGTGGCGGCATCGCGGAGAACGCGTTGCTCGGCCAGCTGGGCGACGGCATCTATATCGGGCGCGTCTGGTACACCTATCCGATCAACGGGCAGCGCGCAGGCGATTTCACCTGCACCGTGAGCGGTGATTCGTATTTGATTCGCGGTGGCAAGATCGCCGAGCCGGTCGCGCCCAACAGTCTGCGCGTCAATGCCAATATTGCCGAGGTATTCGCAAAGCCGCTCGCCGTCGGCGCGCGCTCGATAGCCGCGATCGTGTGGGGGTCGCCCGAGGGTTACTACGTGCCGCCGATCGCGCTTGGAAGCATCAACCTCTCGGCGGTCGGCGCTAATCCATGACCTTGGGCAACACGCCAGGCTGGAGCGGCTTCCACCAGAAGTCCATGGGCACGTGATCTGACCCGACGGTGCGTTGGTCGAAGCCGAACTTGCGATAGAGACCGCGCGCGCGATCGTTGTCCTGCCGCACTTCCAGCGTTAGCCGACAGCATCGAAGCTGGCGCGCTTTTGCCTCGATCGCCTGCAGCATCTGGAGTCCGACGCCGCGTCCGCGCTCGCCCGGCAGCACCCCGATGTCATGAATGTTGAGCAGCGGCCGCGCCTCGAACGAGGAGAAGCCGAGGAAGCAGAGGCTGAAGCCGATAGCCTGGCCGTCCTGGTAGGCGAGGAAAGCATAGCAGGCCGGATGCTGGCGGAGTTCGGGGATGAGCGTATCGCGGATTTGCTGTGGAAGCGGTGCGCCTTCCTCCATCGGATCGGCGACATACGCGTCCATCATGGTGAGTAGATCGCGTTGATGCCCGGGGTGGGTAAGATCAGCCTCGATCACTGAAATGGTCTGCATCGAATCTACTGAAGCGGCCTGCATGGAATGTCACCTGTTACTTGAGGTTCAGGAAATTTTCTGATCGTCCTTGTATTGCTCGTTCCAGTTTTTGTAGCCGTCGGCGTCCCATCGCTTCCACGTTCCGTCACGCTTGCCGTTCTTATACTGGCCGATCGCCGAAATCCTGCCGTTGTCGTACCAACTCGTATGTGGGCCGTCCTGGATGCCATCCTTGTAATGGTCGATGGATTCCTTTTGGCCGTTGTCGTACCACATCGTCCATTCACCATCCTGCTTGCCGTCGTGATAGCTGCCCTGCATCATCAACGCCCCGCTCGGGCGATAGAGAAAGAACGGGCCGTCCTTCACCTGTTGGCCATCCACCGTCTTCGAGCACCAGAGCTCCGAGCCATTGGGCGGTCCGTCGCCCATCATCTTGGTGCCGGCAGGGCACGAAGGCGTGGGAGGGCCGCCACTGAGCCCACCGCTCCGGCATCCGAAAGCGAGCAAGGCGAAGGCTGGGAGCAGGATTGCAAGTGTCGCTTTAGATTTGATCATCCGTGAGTCAGGTCTCCAAAGCAGCGGCGGCCCAGCGCCGCTATCAACATTCTAGCGCGACTGGCGACGGCTTGCGATTTGCACTCCGAAAAGCCGGCGTCGCAATGAAAAACGGGATGAGCGCTCTGCACGCCCATCCCGTCCGGTTCGCTCTATGTCGGTAGTTTCCGCTTAGCCGCGCGAGCCAGTCGAGCCGAGTAGGTTGCCGCCGAGCGTCGCGTTGCCGACTGAGGTATCGCCGAGGACGTTGATCATCGCAGGCTTGCCGGATTTGAACGCACGCTCGAGCGCCGGAATGATCTGCGCCGGCGACTCGACGTTCTCGCCGTGGCAGCCCATCTCGGCGAACACCTTGTCGTAACGGATGTTGGGCAGCATGTTGAACGGATCGGTGCGCCCTTTGAGCCCCGGCATCTGATCAAAATTCGGTCCCCACGAGCTGTTGTTCCAGAGCACCGTGATGACCGGCAGCTTGTAGCGCGCCGCGGTCTCCATATCGAAGCCGCCGATGCCGAGTCCACCGTCGCCACTGATCACGACAACCTGCTTACCCGGGCGGCCAAGCTGCGCGCCGATTCCCATGCCTACTCCATGACCCACAGGCGCGAGCGGTCCCGCGTCGACCACCTGGCCCATAAAGCGGCAAGTGAACGCGCGGCTCATCCACCCCGAGAGCGTGAAGCTGTCGATGATCGTCGTCGCGTCCTTGTCAAGCACCGTGATCAGGTCCTCGCAAAGGCGCGCCGGATGAATCGGCGTACTGTTGGTGACCTTCGAGTTTTGCTCCTTGATCTGATTGTCGAAGCGCGTACGCGTTTCAAAGACCTGCTTGTTCCACGCCGAGTTCTTATGCCTGGAGAAATCGATCTTGAGCTCCTTGGCACGGTTGATTAGCTGGCGCAGCACGATCTTGGGGTCGCCGACGATCGGCAGATCGGCGTTGACCTGCCATCCGATACGCGTCGGCGTCGGATCGATCTGGATGTACTTGGCCTTGTCGGTCCAGGTCGGCGGCTGGCCGAAATGCTCGCCGCTCCAGAAGCGGAAACCGATCGCGATGACGACGTCGGCGTTGCCCGTGAACGGCTTTTTGAATGCGCCGCGAATCGCGAGCGGATGCTCTTCCGACACCACGCCCTGGCCCGCGCGCCGCGCGTAGATCGGAATCTGTGTCAGTTCGACGAACTCCTGCATCTCGGGTCCGGCCTGCGACCAGAAGACGCCGTCGCCGCAGGCGATAATCGGGCGCTCCGACGCGGCGAGCAGTTCGAGCGCTTTGTCGATCTTCGAAGGATCGCCGGCCGAGCGGACATCGTCGATTTGAAAACGGCGCGCGCCCTTTTGCTGCCCTGCGTCGTCCTCGTGGTGATAGAGGATGTTCTGCGGAATCTCGAACAGCGACACGCCCTGCGGCGGCGAGATCGCCTCGCGAAATGCGGAGCGGAGATCGAACTGGATCGTGCTCCAGTCGGTGACGCGCTTGGTGAACTTGGAAAAGCTCGCGACCACGTCGGAGCCGTAGGCCTCCTGGAACGAGCCGAGATGATCCTCGGTGTTGGGATGCTGTCCCGAGATGCAGACCACCGCGCTGTTGGTCAGGCCCGCGACGCAGAGCCCCGTTACCGCGTTGGTGAGACCGCATCCTGCGGTGACCATGCAGACTCCCACCTCGCCGGTGACGCGCGCGTAGGCGTCGGCCGCGTAGGCGGTCGCCTGCTCGTGGCGCATGTGAATCAACTTGATGTCGTGATTGCGGAGCTGGGCCAGAATCGGGAACAGGTGGCCGCCGTTAATCGCGAAACAGTAGCGCACTCCGTTTTCCTGCATCACGCGGCCGATCAGTTCGCCGCCGTCAACTTTGGCCATCTTTCGATCCTCCGTGAGTACGTTATGAATCGGTTCGAATCCTTGCACATTTCGGCCGTGGCCGAAAACGGTGTGCCAGTATGACGAGGGCAAAGGGATTAGCACGCGCGCGACGACGTTGGCGCCGTGCCACGATCGCTGCGCGGTGTCAGCGCGCTGGTGTTCCGCCTATCGCATCGAGCCGCGCGCGGATTTTTTCGAGGTCCGCGCGGTCGACCCACGCGCCGTGCTCACTCGGACATGCCATCCCGCCAAGCCCAGTCGAGCCGAGCGCGACCGCAGCGCGTGGCGCGAGTTGGGCGCCGCAATCGGGACAATGGATTTCCTTGCGATGAATGTTGCGCAGATTTTCGACGACCTCCTCAACCGCTTCCGAGATTCGCTCGCCCATGGTCTCGTGATGCGCCGAGGCGGCGTTGGCGAGACGTGCGCGCAGAGCTTCGAGCGTGTTCAGCTGCAGCCATGCGCCGTGCTGCATCGGACAAGCCATCCCACCGAGACCGATCGCGGCCTGAGGGTCGAGAGTCTCGCCGCATAGGGGGCACTTTATCGGCTTGGTGTATTTCTCGCGAAGGCGCCCGATAATTTCCTCTTCGTGCTGGCGCGCCCACTTGTTCTCCTCGACGCGTCCACGTTGCTGAAGCTTTTCACCCAGCCGATCTTTTTGGTCGCTCACGGCGCACCTCGTCGGTCATCGATGACCCCGGTTAAATTTTAGCGGGTTTTCGCTCCTGAACGAACAGGAGAACAATCGATAAGCTGTCTCAGCATTCTTAAATGTAAGGAATCAACTCGCGCGATATTTCCTCGATACAGGCGTTAAACGCGTCCATCGGCGGATTGATGAAGATCTGCGAAAGGCCGGCGCGTTCGAGCGCACGCAGCCGCTCGACGACCTCGTCGCGAGTGCCGACAATCGCCGTGCCCGCGATCGTCTCCGCGGTGATGAATCTCCATTCCGCGGGCGCGACGAACGCGCAATGCCCAACGTGCAGATCGAGATAGCGCTCGTCAGGCTTGCCGAGTTGGGCCGCGTACTTTTCGTATTCCGCGTATATCGGCGCGACGCTTTCCGGCAGGTAGCCGGGCCGCGCGTAACCCGCCGCCATGGCATGGAAGCTCGCCATCACCCAATGCCCCGTCATCATCTTGACGCGCGGCGAGTCGAGTTCCTCGCCCGGCTCGAGGACGCATACATGGGTGAGAGACACGATCGGGAAATCTTTCGCGAGCTGACGTCCCGCCTTCGCCGCTCCCGCCGCGAGATGCTTTCGCACGCTGTCGAGCCGTGACGGGTCGGTGATGCCGGTCGTGATTACGCCATCGCCGAATTCGCCGGCGAGCGCGAGCGTCTTTGGTCCGTTGGCCGCGACGTAAAACGGGATCCGGTCGTCGAGGTTGATGAAGCGCCGCTCGTGATTCAGGTAGCGAATGCGTCGCGTCACGCCTTCGGTCGCGTACATCGTCTCCCGGTCATGCAGCAGATCGTGAATGACGCGCACCTGCTCGCGAAAATCCGCGTGCCTCACCGGCCCGAGGCCCATCACGCGCCGCCCCGTATGGCCCGTGCCGAAGCCGAGGATCGTGCGCCGCGGCGCGATCTGGTTGATCGTCGCGATCGAGTGGACCGTCACCGGCGGAATCCGGTTCGAGGCGATCGCCACGCCCGTGCCGAGCTTGATGCTCTTCGAATTGACTGCGGCCAACGCCATGCATGCGTACGTGTCGCCCCAGATCATGTGCGAGTCGGGAATCCATGCGTGCGTGAAGCCGCGCTCCTCGGCGAACCTCACGTCGCTCCTGGCGCGCTCGGGCTTGGTGAAGATAAGAGTGCCGAACTCCATGGCGAAGGCCTCCTGCGGCTTCGCACTATAAACCTGATCGATGCGGCTGCGTCAAAGCTCCGCGCCATGAATGAGGATGCGGGGGGCGATGGCACAACCTTCTGATCACTCCGAGCGAAGCTTTCAGCCTGTCATCATTTTGTCCGAGCCGCTACGGCTGAGTCGAAGAATCGCGGCGCTTTTCGCTGGTGTGTTCGCCGAGGCTGCCAGAGCTCGAAGCTCATCGTTCGGCATCCTTCGACTTTGCTGGCGGACTCACTCCGCTCGGAGCCCTAGTAAATTTTTGACCGCGGCGCTGGCTCCGCGCCGCAGCCTTCCCTTGCCGATGCGGGAAGGAAAAGCGG
>JASHPB010000034.1 GCA_030038355.1 Candidatus Binataceae bacterium | reverse complement strand
CTCGGCGCCAATGGCAAGCTGCTTATCGTCGGCGCCAGCACCGAACCATTCGCCGTCTCGTCGGTTCAATTGTTGCTCGCTCGAAAATCGATCATGGGATGGCCGTCAGGAACGGCGATCGACATCGAAGATACCCTGAAGTTCTCCGCGGCAAACGGGGTGCGGCCGATGATCGAGACGTTTCCCCTGGATCGAGCTGCCGATGGTTACGAACGTATGATGTCCGGCAAGGTGCGCTTCCGCGCCGTGCTAAAAATGTAGTGGTTATAAGTTTCTCACGGCTAGCGCTAGGTTGCCTTCGTAAAATCGAGCGGCACCGTTGCGCCCTGAGTCCAGGTTCCTTTTATCGTCTTGCCATCGGCGCTCACCACTCCACGATAGCTGCCGTGCACGGCCGGGATTTGAAAGCTGAAATCGTTACCCGTGAGGGCGGCGTCGTTGCCCGGCAGGCCGATAGCTCCCTGATCAAGGCTGTCTAATGCGACGGTCAACTGCGAACTGGAACTTGCGCTAACGTGCAAGGCCAGGTTGAGGGTTTTCCCCGGTATGCTGATAGTTCCAGTCCAGTTACCTGCAACGTCGGTGGCCTTCGCTGAAGAGCCATCATTGCGCACCAGATTGAGCCGCACGGGACGGCCCTGATTCCATGTGCCTTCGATGGTTTTGCCGTCGGCACTGAGGGTTCCCGCGTATGTCCCGTGCGCGGCAGGAATCTCGAATGTGAACGAGTTTCCCTTAAGAGCGACGTTGGTGCACGGGATGCCCATCGCATTCTGGTCCGGGCTATCAAAGGAGGCGCTTAGCTGGCCCGCCGGGTTGACGGCAACATGCACGACAGCTCTCAGGGTGACCGCCGGCACGTGAATCGCACCCTTCCAGTTGCCTGTTATATCGAGTGAGGCCGCCCGGCAGACCACGGTCAGCAAAAGCATCGCGATCGCGATCGGGCCGATCGATTTCAATTTGAAAGGTTGACTGCGAAGGGCCGAAGTCATCTGTGATTGTCTCCTTGAGATGCCTCGCGACATCTCGGGGGAACTGCCGATAAACTCAACGGCGCCGGGAGCCACTATGAACTACAAGTCAGTCCGCGTCCACTCTGAGCGAGGATGACAGGCGGCGCTGAGGCCCAAGGTCGTAATCGCATCTCATTGAGTTTGACTTCCACCTCGAAAGAACAAAGATTGTCCGACTGTTGATCGAACAGTTACAGGTCAGATGCCAGATCCAAAAGACAGCTGGGCGCGATGGTTAACTACCGAACGATTCGCCGGCAATGAGACCGTCGCCCGTGCCTGGTTGGAGCAGCTTGAACAGATTCGCGATCGAGTCCTGCGCTCCGCGCGGTTAAAGAACGGAGAGGTGTTCCTCGACGTTGGCTGCGGCGATGGACTGCTTGGTTGCGGCGCTCTTTCCCAGGTAAGTCCGGACGGGCGTGTGATCTTCAGCGATCAATCTACAGAATTGGTCGAGGTGTGCCGCCGTGTGGCGACTGAGTCAGGCGGCGCCGAGCGCTGCGAATTCGTGACCTGTGACGCGCGTATGCTGGATGCGATCGCGGACAGCTCAGTTGACGCCATAGGCACTCGATCCGTTCTGATGTATTTGCCCGATCGGGCGCTGGCGTTTCGCGCGTTCTATCGGGTGTTGAAGAAAGGCGGGCGAATCTCACTGTTCGAGCCGATCAACGCGTTTGGGTTCACCGGTTATCCCGATCTAGATCGCGGGACAGACTTCGGCTCGGTTAGAGATCTGCGCGAGCGTATCGTTCAACACTACAACCGAATATATCCGAGCGACCCCACGGTGAACTTCGATGCGGCAGACTTGTTCGATGCTGCTGAAGCCGCGGGATTCGCAACTATCCAGGTTCGCGCCGAGTTGACCGGTATTAGCGCGCCGCCGCGCAACTGGGATGCGATCTTGCGCACGCCGCCATACCCCGGACTGCCACCGTTGGCCGAGGTGCTTGGGACCTTCTCGCCCGAAGATCGCGAGCGCTATGAACGGAACATCCGGCCTTTGGTAGAAAAAGGCCGCAGCGGCCGATTACGAATGGCCGCCGCGTACGTCACCGCAACCAAGTGATGGCTATGGCACGCGAGTGATCGATCTCGGCGCCCGAAGTGGTGCCGGAGGACTGACATGCCCGACGATGATCTAAGCTTCACCACTATCGGCAGGGTTCACGGAGAGCCGAAGTACATCACGCCGCTCCTGGGCGATATCGCCGCGCAAGCGTCCGAAGCCGATCGCTCGCGCTCTGTGGCTGCCGATGTCATCGCCGCGATCAAAAAGAACGACATCATGCGGATGTCGGCGAGCCGTGAGATCGCGGGCCTCGAGGAATCGATCGTCGCGATCGCGAATGAGTTGCGCGCGATCGCGCCGCGATGCGGCTCGACCGCGTGGTGCCTCTGGAACCATCTATGCGTGTTTCACTATTTGGCCGGGGCGCTCGGCCCGGCGCAGGCATCGCTGCTGGTCGACATCGTTTCGAAGCGCGAATGGGTCTGCTTTCCCGCGGGCGCATCGACGCAGGTCACCGCTGTCGATGCAGGCTCGAAGACGATTCTCTCCGGCGTGGCGGCGTTCGGTTCCGGTTGCCGCTATTCGGAATGGGCGGGCGTCGCCTTCACGAAGAAAGGCGTCGAGATGCCGCAGTTCACCATCGTCGATCTGCGCCATCCTAAAGTGCGAATCGACCCCACGTGGGACGGAAGCGCGCTCCGCGCCTCGGCCACCGACCACGTGCACTATGAAGGCGTGGAAGTGCCGCGTCAGCGCGTAGTATCGATGCAGCCCAAGTACCGCGCGTTTTTTCGGCGGCCTGACTACCAGGTGATTCACCCGCGCTATCGCGAGGATTGGGTCGCGATTTCGGTGATGTGGCTGGGTGCGATGGCGACAGGTGTGGCGGAGGCATCGCTGGACGATACTGCGTGCAACACAAAAGATCGGATCGCAATTCTCGGCACGAAGATGGTCGAGAAGCCGACGATCCACGTGAATCTCGGCCGTGCGCGAGCGCTGATCAGCGCGGCGACGGACACCGTGTACGCCGCGATGGCGGAGACGGACGCGCGAATCGCGGCGCATGCGGCGCCGACGGAGGCTGACTACTTCCGGCAGACTTCGGCCGGGATGCAGGCTCTGCTGCTGTGCGAGGAGGCCATGAAACTCACTCTTCGCGTGCTCGGCGGCAACGGACTTCGTGAGGGGACGGACTTCGAGCGCCGGTACCGCGACTTCCAGGCGATGCCGTTGCATATCAACGGTCACGTCGACCGTATCACCGAACAATTGGGGCGCATCGCGCTGGGACTCGAATCTCAGAACCCATTCTAGCCGCGCGGCACCTTCCCCGATCCGTTCCTTGACGGGCCGCCACGGGTGCGACTAATCAGGGTCGCGTGGGGTTAAGCCGGAAAGCGTCGGCCGCTGTCGCATTGGCGGCGGGGGCTATCGCGCTTGGGGTTGTCTCAGCCGCGATTGCCGAGGATGCGCGCGCACAGGCGAGCGCGATCATCTCGGACCGATGCACCGTCTGCCACGGCGACAACGGCGACGGAAAAGGCCCGTCGGCCGACAGCATGAATCCGCGGCCGCGCGACTTTCACGATCTCAAGTGGCAGAAATCAGTGAGTGATCAGACGATCGCCAAGGCCGTCATGTATGGCGGCTCGGCCGTTGGCGCGAGCGCCGCGATGCCGGCCAATCCCGACCTGGTGTCGCAGCCCGACGTAGTGGCGGCGATCGTCGAGCAGATCCGCGCGTGGGGTAGGTGAAGCGAAGTCTCCGAGAAGGAAGGAAACATCAGCTATGAAGAGACGAGAGTTCCTCAAAGTTGGCGCGCTGGTTGTCATGGGGACAGCCGCGGCAGCATCGGTAGCTGGTATCGCCAGTGCAGCGCAGGCCGCACCTCCTCTCACGACGTTGCAGCCGCATCAGGCGGAGACGCTGCTTAAGATGACACGGCGCATCTTTCCGCATAAGCAGCTAGATGACGCTCCTTATTGGAACGTGGTGCACGATCTCGATACGGCGGCGAAGGCAGATTCGTCGGTTGCAAAGGTGATCGGCGAGGGAATCGAGAAACTCGATTCGATGGGCAAGCGCTTCGTAGAGCTGACGGAGAAAAAGCAGACCGCCGCGCTCAAGCAGATCGAGAGCTCGGCGTTCTTTCAGAAAGTGCGAACCGTCGAGTTGCAGAGCCTCTACAGCGATCCGTCGGTGTGGAAGGTGCTCGGCTACCAGGGGCCCGCATACAAGTTCGGCGGGTATATTCATCGCGGATTCGATGACCTCGCGTGGTTGCCGAACCCTCCCGAATCAGCCAGCCCGAAACCGGCGTGAAGGAGGATCGGACGATGTCTCGATTCGCATCCGGCGATAACTCCGTGATCGTGATTGTCGGTTCCGGCGCGGGCGGCGGGACGCTCGCCAATGAACTCTGCCAGAAAGGAATCAAGGTCGTATTGTTGGAAGCCGGCCAGCAGCAATCGCCAGCGACTTTCAAGAACGAGGAATGGTTCGCGTTCAATCAGCTCGCCTGGCTGGACAAGCGGACCACGTCAGGAACGTGGCGAATCGCCAGGGACTTCCCGAATCTGCCTGCGTGGATCTGCAAAACGGTCGGCGGGACAAGTGTGCATTGGGCGGGTGCATCGCTCAGGATTCAGGAACACGAGTTCAGAGCGAAGTCGCGGTACTCAGGAATAAAGGATACGAATCTAATCGATTGGCCGCTCACGCTCGCGGAGCTCGAGCCTTACTACGCGAAGGCCGAGAACAAGATGGGCGTGACGCGCACCAACGATATCCCGGGACTCCCCGGCAACAACAATTTCAAGGTGATGTACAACGGCGCGACGCGCGTCGGCTACAAGACGGTTCACACGGGGAGGATGGCGATCAACAGCCGGCCGCGTGACGGCCGCTCGTCGTGCTGGCAGCTCGGGTTTTGTTTTCAGGGATGCAAATCGGGGGCAAAGTGGTCAACGCTTTACACCGAAATCCCTGCCGCGGAAAAAACCGGCAACCTTGATTTGCGCACCGAGTCGATGGCGCTGCAAATCCAGCACGACCATCATGGCCGCGCGACCGGCGTCCTCTACGCCGACAAGAATGGCGCGCATCATTTTCAGAAAGCCCGCGCCGTGTGTGTTGCGGCGAACTCGATCGAGACGCCGCGGCTGCTACTTAACTCGCATTCGTCGAAGTTCCCTGACGGGCTTGCGAATTCATCCGGGCAGGTCGGACGCAATTACATGCGTCATACAACTGGGTCGGTGTTTGGCGTGTTCAAGCAGCCCGTGCACATGTATCGCGGCACGGTGATGGCCGGGATCGTCCAGGATGAAGCCATCTATGATCCGAAGCGCGGATTCGTGGGCGGCTTCGAGCTCGAGACGATTTCGCTCGGCTTGCCGTTCGCCGCCGCATTTCTCGACCCGGGTGCGTGGGGCGAAGAATATACGAATCTGCTCGACAAGTATCCGAACATGGCTGGAATGTGGATCGTTGGCGAGGATATGCCTCAGGAGACCAACGCCGTCACGCTGCATCCGAGCGAGAAGGACCAGTTCGGCCTGCCCATCCCGAATGTTCACTACGACGATCACGCGAATGATCTCGCGATGCGGAGTTACGCCTATAAGCGCGGCGCCGCGATCTACAACGCCGTTGGCGCGACGCAGGTCGTCGAGGTGCCGCCCTATCCGTCGACCCATAACCTCGGCACCTGCCGCCAGAGTGAGAAACCGGCGGAGGGAGTCTGCAACAAGCACGGCCAGACCCATGACATCAAGAACCTCTTCATCTCTGACGGTAGCCAGTTCAGCAGCAGCGCCGCCGAGAATCCGACGCTGACGATCGTGACGCTGGCCATTCGCCAGGCCGACTACATTGCGGCGCAGTGCTCGACGCGCAGCATATGAACGATGCGTCCGCGCGATCGCCTTCGTTTATCGTGTTTATGTGTGTCTTCGTATGCTCATCGATCTGTATTGCATCGCGCGCGAACGCTCACAAATTCGGCGGTCCCAACGATCCCTGCGAGCGTAAGATCGGCAGCGCACTGATTCATATCACGCTCTATCAGCCCGAGTTCGATCCCGACGCCGAGTACTGCGACGCCATTCCGCGCGAGGGCAACACGGTCCTGGTGGTCGATACGATGGGCGACATTTTGCGCCGTGTCGCGATCGGCGTGCAGATCTTCGCGGTCGATACCAACGGCGCGAAGCAGGTCGTGCTCGCGATTCCGCCGACCATCTACCGACGCGGTGTCGTCGATACGCAGGTGAACCTCGCCGAGGGCCGCCGCTACGTCGCGACGGTTTCGATCGGCGCCGAAAATGGACTCGGCCAGACTACATATTCATTTCCCATTCTGGTCAGGGCGTGGTATCGGGCTCTTGTACTGCCCGGCTTGTTGGTACTGGGGGTGCTGGCTTTGGTGGCCATCTCGGTCATTCGCTACCATCGTTCTCAGGCGCCGTCTGCGCGGCGGCTTCGCCGTTCATTGGCGGCCACGCTGATTGTATCCGCGATGATTCTCACAGGTGCGATCACCGCGGGATGTCACCGTTCCACGACGGCCACCCGCGTCTTACCCGACGTGCACCTGATCGACGATCACGGACAACCGGTAGCTCTGGAATCGCTTAAGGGTAAGGTTGTCTTGATCGACTTCGTGCACATCGGATGCCCCGGCGTGTGCGACACTCTGATCAACAAGTTCGGACAAATTGCCGATCAGATTCGGCCCGAATTAGGCACTCGCGTGGTGCTCGTGAGTGTCAGCAACGACCCCGTTCACGATCGGCCCGATCTCCTGCTCAAGCTGGCCCGCGATCGGCAGGCCGACATGACCGGATGGCTCTTTCTCACGGGCAACGCCGCGGACGTAAATCGTGTAATCGCAGCGTTCGGGATCGACAACCATCCACTGCCCGACGGCTCTCCCAATCACATTTCGCGCGTCTTCATGCTCGGCCCTGATTTGCGTCAGCAGCGCGAGTACGCGGGCATGGCGATGCATTCGCGGGCGGTAGCAACGGACATCATGAACGAGGTTTCACGCGGAGGCGCATAGCAGTTCAGTCGCGACGCAATCCGCAAGGAGTAGCTCCAATGGCTGGCTCATCGGCGCGAAAATTCGACACCCACCTCGAAAGCAGCGGCAGTACCGCCGGCACCGAGCGCGATCCTACCGACTGGATGGTCGGATGGCAGTCGCTCTTCTGGGGATCGGCGCTCGTGATGGGCGCGAACGTCTTCCTCTGGTTCTGGGATTACAAATACGCCTTCGTGGCGGGGCTCAACTCAGCGAGCCGCGAGTTCACCCTGTACTATCGAACGCTGTTTTGGGGTGAACTGATCACGCTCGGCATCTTCACGGGCATCTGGTACGGATGGCTGGTCCGCACGGGCCGGCAGGTCCAGAACGAACCGTTCTCGCGCGCCGAGGAAGTCCGCCGCATAGCAGTCCTCTGGAGCATCATCGGTATCACCAGCCTTTCCATTTACATCGAGGCGAGCTTCTGGCCGAACTGGGATGGCGCATGGCATCAAACTCTCGTGCGCGAT
>JASHPB010000287.1 GCA_030038355.1 Candidatus Binataceae bacterium | reverse complement strand
TGCCAAATCTCGACATGGCGGCGGCGACCGAGCACGGCGTGATCGTCGCGCATTCCAACTTCGCTAATCCAATCTTCGCAGGTATCCAGAACGCTACGCCGGAACTGACCTGGGGACTTATGATAGCGACGGTGCGCCACATGGGCCTCGAGGCGCGGCGAATGCGCGAAGGCGAATGGCAGAGCACGATTGGAATGATCCTGGCCGGCCGCACCCTCGGACTGCTGGGCCTCGGACGCATTGGCAAGCGGATGGCAGCCTATGCGCAGGCATTCGGGATGAAGGTGATCGCGTGGAGTCAGAATCTTACCGACGAAACTGCCGCATCCGTCGGTGCGCGGCGCGTCGAGAAAGACGATCTCTTCAGGCTGTCCGACGTACTTTCGATTCACGTCGTGCTGAGCGGTCGCACGCGCGGTCTCGTGACGACGCGCGAGCTCTCGCTGATGAAGCCGGAGTCGTATCTGATCAACACTTCGCGCGGGCCGATCGTGGTCGAAGCGGATCTGATCGCGGCGTTGACGGAAGGCAGGATCGCGGGCGCCGGGATCGATGTCTTCGATGTCGAACCGCCGCCGCGCGACCATCCATTCCGCACCATGGACAACGTGTTCCTCAGCCCGCATCTCGGCTACGTCACACACGAGACGCTGAGGGCATTCTACACTGATACGCTCGACGCCGTCGTCGCCTTTGTCAACGGCGCGCCGATTCGCGTCACGAATCCCGCGGCGCTGGAACACGCGAAGCATCGAGGGGCGCGCTGAGGGCGCGCTTGTGGGGACGAATGGAGATTTAGCAATGAGCAAACAGAAGGTGCCAAAGTTTGGACTCACGTTGCCCAATCGCGGTGTGATCATCGGCGCGACTACCTGCGAGGAGATGTTCGAGATGTCGGAGTGGGCTGACCACGAGGAAGCGTGGGATTCGGTTTGGGTAGGGGACTCGCTTTTCGCCAAGCCGCGCCTCGATGCGATCGCGCTGCTTGGCGCGCTGGCAGCGCGCACGCGCCGCGTGAAACTCGGGCCGGCCTGCTTCGCATCAACGCCGCTTCGCAACGCGCTCATCCTCGCCTATCAATGGTGTTGCCTAGACCTCATGTCGAACGGCCGTACGATCTTCGTTGCGTGCAAGGGACAATCGGAACCGGGCGGCGGCCAGTTCGACAAGGAGTTCGAGGCGCTCGGAGTCGATCCGAAGACGCGCACGCGGCGGATGGAGGAAGCGATCGAGATCATGCGCCTCGTCTCGTCGCGCGAGACGGTCGACTACGAGGGCAAGTACAACCGCTTCCGTAATCTTACGATGCTGCCGCGGCCGGTGCAGCAGCCGATTCCGATTTGGGTGACGGCGAACCCCAACACGACGGCGGTTGCGGATGTCCGCACCGGCTATCGTCGCGTCGCGAAGCTCGGCGACGGTTGGATGACGACGGGCAAGACGCCTGACGATGTTCGCAACTCGCTGGAACTCATCAAAGGCTTCGCGAAAGAAGTGGGACGGACGCTCAGCGACGATTTCGAGGTTGCCGTCTACTACAATATCAACGTGAATGAGGATCGCGACGCGGCATTCGCCGAGTCGAAGAGGTTTCTTGACAACTACTACACGGTGAACTACGCGGCGGACTTTCTCAATAACTGGGTTGCGATGGGCTCGCCGGCGGAGTGCGTCGAAAATATCCGCGCCTTCGTGGCGGCGGGCGCGACTACGATCACGCTCAGGCTCACCGGTTACGATCAGAAGAAGCAATTCAGGCGCGTAACCGAGGAAGTGTTGCCGAAGCTGACCGCGTAAACGAGTCTCATAGGAGCGCGCAGATGGCTGACAACCTGGAAGATAGAGTCAAGCAACTTGAAGCAAAGGTCTTGGAGCTCTACGATCGTGAAGCGATCCGCGATCTGCGTTATCGCTACCACGAGTGCGTCAACGAAGCGCAATTATCCGCGATCCCGGAGCTATTCACCGAAGATGGAGAACTAGATTTCGGTCATCTCGGCAAGGCCAAGGGTCACGAGAAGATCAAAGCATTCTTCTCAGGCCTCGGACCGGGACGCAACGCGGGGGAAGGTCAAAGCCGGCAAGGACTCTATCGAGTGCGGCAATTCATCCACAATCATGTGCTCAAGATCCACGGCGATCGCGCCGAGGGTTACGCCTACCTCGAAGCCAAGCCCGTTTACAACGGCGAGAGCTATGTCGTCGCGGCCCGCTACAACGACGAGTACATCAAGCGCAACGGGAAATGGCTCTTTAGTAAGATGAGCCTGACGCCGTTCTTCATGGTGCCGCTGAAGGACGGATGGGCGGGCGCCGATCTGCTTAAGATGGGTCGCTGAGACTCGTTGCAATCGGCGCGGAAACCTCGGGTCCACTTCAGGCATCGAGCGGCCGAGTTGGCTTAACTTCTACGTCAACGGTTATAGTCTGGGTTCCGCCACCCAGCGCGATTCCATTGACCGGCGGCACGTCCGAATAGTCGCGGCCCCATCCCAGACGCACGTGCCGCGTCGAAGGAATAACATCGTTGGTCGGGTCAAGATCGAGCCAGCCGAAGCCAGGGCAGAAAACTGAGAGCCAGGCGTGCGAGGCATGCGCTCCCACTGAACCGCCTCCCGTGCGCAGGTAACCGCTTACGTATCGTGCCGGCAGTCCGAGCGAGCGCATACAGGCAATCATCACGTGCGCGAAGTCCTGGCATACGCCGCGTCGCGAGTGCAGCGCTTCTTCTACCGGGGTCGTCACGGTAGTAGCTTCCCGATCGTATTTGAAATCCGTGTAGATCCGATGGCAGAGGTCGAGCGCCGCTTCGAAGAGTGGCCGGCTCGCAGTGAAAGAGACGCGCGCGTAATCGGCGAAGCCAGGCGCGGGCCGTACGCGTGGCGATTCGTAGGTGAACTGTAGCGCCTCGAACGTCTGGTCGGTGGTATAACGGCGAACTGCGGAGGCGACCTGCTCCCATGGCGGAGTAAGCGCCGGGTGGATTGCTTCCAGGCCGTGGCATTCGACGAGACTCACCGCTTCGATGCGTAGAGTCTCGTGCGGCTCGTCAATAGTAAGTGTCGTCACGGAGTTGCCGAAGTAGTCAGTGTAGGAGACTAAGGAGGACGGCTGTGGTTCGATCAGCAACTCATGCTCCAGCAAGGTCTGCTCGCGGGTGGAACGTGGCGCGAGTCGCGCTTCCGTGTGACAGATGGCGACGGTATCGCTGTATTTATAGGTAGTCGTATGAGTCGTGCGGAGGATCATCGCTTACAACGACATTTGCCGCGAAGCTAGCGAGTGATCGAAGTAGTGGCGCGCTATCGTCTCCGACAAGGTGCGAAGGCCATTACCAATCGTTGCTAGCAGAGTTTCAAGGTTGCTCCACTTGCCGCTTTCATCCGAACGAACGAGTTCTGCCGCATCGACGATCTGAAGCGCGGTCAGCATCTTCGTGACGATCTTCCACTCGGCGGATTTTCGCGAACTAACCTCGCGGGCTGGTAGCTCCTCGACATGCTCGACAAGTCGCGCGAGCTGGAAAGCAACTGAGCGCGGATTGGCCTCGTCGAGTAGCAGGAGGTCCAGCACAAGACCGGCTTGCATGGAGGTCAGGTAGCGCGACCGATATGTGAGTGCGCTATCTGCGATTTCGAGCAGCGTCTGCAACTCGGCATTTTGATCGATGGCTCGGACGCTGAGCCCGTTGTGAACCGTATCAACCATCAGGAGCGCGCGTTCGAGGCGTCGCCCGATGTCTAGAAAGCGCCACCCGTGGCCGCGGGTCATGCTTTCCATCGCGAAACCGCCAAAGGCAGACAAGGTAACGATCGCATCATCGAGCAGGTTGAGCGCGCCGCCCATCCTGAGTGCCTCGACCCGCGATGGCGCCGCGAATTTCTGATCGAAGCGATTGATGCTGCGCCAAGCGTCGGCCGAAAAGCGATCACGAAGCAGCCATGCGAGGCGGCGCAACTGGCGAAGGGTCGCGCCGAGCTCGCTCTTGCCATCGGTGTCATAAATCATCGCCAGCATCTCGCGCTCGAGCGCGGCGTCGCGGGCTTCCTTGCTTGCACCATTGGTGGCTTTGGTGGGTCTGGGCGCCAGATGTCCGAGGGCGAGCAGAATACGCATGCCGGCCGCGATGCCGGCGAAGCTCGCAGGGTCGGATTCGTGGTAGAGGCGCGTCAGGATCGCGCGCGAAATCCTGACGGTCGCTTCCACGCGCTCGACGTTGCGCCCGAGCCAAAACAGATTATCGGCAACGCGGCTCGGCAGATCGAAAGTGGCCCGGCTCACTTCGAGGGATATCGACGGCGCGGTGAGCAGCGTTGTCTGCGCGGTCGGGCCGCTCGACAAAACCCAGGTGTCCTTGCTGCCGCCGCCGTGCTGCATCGAAGCGACCAGACTGTCGAGCGACGACGTCATCCGTGTCAGTCCACCGGGCATCACTTCGTAGGAATCCTCACGGGCAGCGACAAAGACCCTGAGCACCAGATGGCGCGGCGCCAGCCGATCGTCTTGCCACACCGGCAGAGTCGATAGCGCGACCTGCTCTTGCGCGACGAAGTCGGAGGGGGAACGGCGAATCTCGGCCGCGAGTTTTTGCCGCGCCGGGTCGCTGATCTTTGCCCCGAAGACGGGTTGGACATTGGGGCCCTGGAAGGTGCGTTTGATTACCAGCCGCGCAAGGTTGTCGACGACATATGCGAGTTGCTCTTCCTCGCCGCACCACCAGGTCGCGACGGTCGGCATCTTAAGTTCCTCGCCGAGCAGATGCTGACACACTGTCGGTAGAAAGGCCGCGGGCGCGGCGGATTCAATCAGCCCGGAACCAAGAGCGTTGGTCACCGCGACGTTGCCCATCCTGACGGCCTGCACCAATCCGGGAACACCGAGCACGGAATCACCGCGCAGCTCGAGCGGATCGCAAAAGCCGTCGTCCTGCCGGCGCATGATTAGATCGACCGGCAGCAGGCCGCCGAGCGTCTTCAGGAACACCGCCTTGCCGCGCACCGTGAGGTCGGCGCCCTCGACCAGCGTGTAGCCGAGATAGCGAGCCAGCAGCGCGTGCTCGAAGTAGGTCTCGTTGTACGGACCCGGAGTGAGGAGCACGACGCGCGGATTGTCGTGATGATGCGGGACCAGGCTCCGCAACAGCTCGCGATTGAATTGAAAGTAATCGGCGAGGCGATGCACCTGCATCGCGCGGAAAACGTCTGGCATTACGCGCTGCGAGACGAGCCGGTTTTCGAGTGCATAGCCCGCGCCCGACGGCGCCTGCGTGCGGTCCGCGATCACCCACCATCGTCCGTCGGGCGAGCGCGCGAGATCGGCGGAATAATTGTGCAGGTAGATACCGCGCGGCACCGGCACATTGGCGCAGGGCCGGAGGAATCCGGGATGGCGGAAAACCAGCTCGGGCGGGAAGATGCCGTTGCGCATCATACGCTGCGTGCCGTAAAAGTCCGCCAGCATCGCGTTGAGCAGCGCTGCCCGTTGGCGTATCGCCGCCGCAATCGCCGCCCATTCGTTCTCGTCGATTACGAGCGGAATGGGGTCGAGCGGCCACGGTCTGTCGGTGCTGCGCGGGTCGCCGTAGACGTTGTAGGTGACACCGTTGTCGTGCAACAGACGACGACCTTCCTGCCAACGAGCACCGAGACCGGCCGGGCCGATCGAGTTGAGGGCCTCGATCAACGGACGCCAATGCGGCCGCACCGATCCGTCCGCCCCGAGCATTTCATCGTAGAAGTTCGGCAGCGGCTGATAGCGCCAGGTAGACGCGAAATCGTCGCGGACCGCAGCCTGCTCTAGCTTCATCCCCTCAGCTGGTCCCGACGTCATGACGGTTCAGTGGCGCCCTGGCATCGCTTCAAGTGGCCTCGTACATATAACGCTGACGAGGAGCGCGCCAGTACCGCGAAATTCAACTCGCAGGCACCTGCCTTCTTAAGTCTAGCGTACCCGGAAACTGCGGGTTGAATTCGCGCGGTGGCGGCGCCATCTGCCCCGGGGTATGGCCGAAGGCGAAAAAGCGTGCCGAGCGGCGGGCCTCCGCTTCATTAGCATTGACGGGAAAGGTCTCGTAATTGCGGCCGCCTGGATGCGCCACATGATAGGTGCATCCGCCAACCGAGCGCCCGCTCCAGGAGTCGAAGAGATCGAACACGAGTGGCGTGTGCACGGGAATCGTTGGATGCAGGCACGAGGGCGGTTGCCACGCTCGATAGCGGACGCCCGCTACCCATTCGCCGCGCGCGCCCGTTGATTGAAGCGGTAGGCGGCGGCCGTTGCACGCGACGATGTATCGATCGCCGACGAGGCCGTCGACTTTCACTTGCAGGCGTTCGACCGATGAATCGACGAATCTTGTAGTGGCGCCGCTGGCCGGTTCCTCGCCAAGGACGTACCACGGTTCGATCGCCTGTCTGAGTTCGAGCTCTACTCCAGCATAGTTCACCCGTCCAAATACTGGAAAGCGGAACTCGAAGTGAGGCGCGAACCACTCGGGCTCGAACGGATAGCCCGCACGGCGCAGATCGTCGAGGACGTCGCGGAAATCCGCGGCGACGAAATAGGGCAGCAGGAATCGATCGTGCAGCTCGGTTCCCCAGGCGATCGGCGGATGCAGGTACGGTTCGCGCCAGAACCACGTGGCGAACGCGCGTACCAGCAACTGTTGTGTGAGGCTCATCCGAGCATGCGGCGGCATTTCGAATCCGCGCATCTCGAGCAGACCAAGGCGGCCAGTCACGCTGTCGGGCGAGTAAAGCTTGTCGATACAGAATTCTGCGCGATGCGTGTTGCCGGTGAGATCAACGAGGATGTGACGGAAAATTCGGTCGACGAGCCAGGGCGCACAGTAGGCGCCGCCCGGACTCGGCACCTGGCTGAATGCGATCTCCAATTCGTAAAGGTTGTCGGTGCGCCCCTCGTCGATACGGGGCGCCTGGCTGGTCGGCCCGACGAACATGCCCGAGAACAGGTATGACAGCGCGGGATGGTTCAGCCAGTAGCCGAGGAAGCTGCGAAGCAAATCGGGACGACGCAAAAACGGACTGTCCTGAGGCGTCGGCCCGCCGAGCGCAAAATGATTGCCGCCGCCGGTCCCGGTGTGGCGGCCATCGAGCATGAACTTCTCGGTGCCGAGCCGGCATTGGCGCGCATCGTCGTAGAGCGAGGTGGTGATCTGGACCAATTCGTTCCAGTTTCGCGCCGGATGGATATTGACCTCGATTACGCCAGGGTCGGGAGTGACCGAGATGCGGTTGATGCGTGAATCGGGCGGTGGCGTGTAGCCCTCGATTACGATCGGCGTGGCCAGATGCGAGCAGGTGTCCTCAATCGCCGCAAGCAGGTCGATATAGTCTTCAGTGTTCGCGACCGGCGGCATAAAGACGTGCAAGCGGCCTGCGCGCGGTTCGACGCAGAGCGCGGTCCGAACCACCCAGGGAGCGGACTCGCCCACAGCAGGCTGGCGATCGCGCCCGCCGCCACGACGAGACTGGAAAATCGGATCGGCGGGCGATAACCGCGGCGGAGTCGGAAGCGGCGCTTCGATCGAGGTCGGATCGACCACAAAGAAGCCGGGCGCATCGGAGGCGGACATCCAGGGCAAGCTCGGAATCGGCAGCCGAAGTCCAACCGGGGAGTCGCCCGGCATGAGGTAGAGATGCTGTCCGCGGAGCATCCAGATTCCCGTCTGCCATTCGGGTCCGCTCTTGCCCGATCCGCGCTGCAACGGCAGCACGTAACCCACAGGATTATTAAGGCCGCGCTCGAACACGCGGCGAACACGCTCACGCTCGCCGGCATCCTCGAGATGGTTTTCGATCGGGTCAACGTTAACCGGCAGTTGGCGCTCGCGTTGCAGATAATAGAGCGGGTCCTCAAATGCCGCGTTGGCGTATCCTGGATCGACACCGAGTCGGAGCGCGAGCGTCTCGGCGAAGCGTTGTGCATCGAGGGCGCCGTAGTTGGACGACGAGTCCGCGCGCGCGATCAGCGACTCGTCGTGCCACATCGACACGCCGTCCTTACGCCAGTAGCAATTGAGCGCCCAGCGCGGCAGTGGCTCACCTGGGTACCACTTGCCCTGCCCGTAGTGCAGCAGCCCACCGGATGCAAACCGGCGCTTGAGCCGCATGATCAGCGACTCAGACAGCCGCCGCTTGTTCGGGCCGAGCGCATCGACGTTCCATTCGCTGCCGTCCATGTCATCGATCGAAACAAAGGTGGGCTCGCCGCCCATGGTTAACCTGATGTCATACGAACTGATCTCGCGATCGACCTGGAAACCGAGCGACTCGATCCTGTCCCACTGTTGTTCGCTGTACGGCAGGGTGACGCGCGGATCCTCGTGAATGCGCGTCACCGACATCTCATGCCGGAACTCGACCTGGCATTCTCCGACCGAGCCAGTCACCGGCGCTGCTGCCGATGGTTCGGGTGTCGTCGCGAGCGGTATATGGCCCTCGCCGGCGAGAAGTCCCGACGTTGGATCGAGCCCGACCCAACCCGCGCCTGGCAGGTAGACCTCGGCCCAGGCGTGCAGATCGCTGAAGTCCTGCGCCGGGCCCTCGGGGCCATCGAGCGGTTTGACATCGGGTTTGAGCTGGATCAAATAGCCGGAGACGAAGCGCGCGGCGAGCCCGAGATTGCGCAGGATCTCGACCATCAGCCACGCGCTATCACGGCATGATCCAAGTTTGCGGCCGAGCGTTTCTTCGCACGACTGGACGCCCGGTTCGAGCCGGATGACATATCCGATCGCGCGCTGAAGCTGCTGGTTGAGGGCGACCAGGAAATCGACGCTTTGGCGTGGGCTGCGATCGATTACGCGAAGGAACGCGCGCAGGCGATTTCCGACCGGCTGCGGTACGAGGTAGGGCGCGAGCTCCCGCCGCAGTTCGTCGTCATAAGTGAAGGGAAACTTGTCGGCGTATGGCTCGAGAAAAAAGTCGAACGGATTGATCACCGCCATCTCGGCCACGAGATCGACTTCGACCGAGAAGTGACGAACGAGCTTCGGAAACACGACGCGCGCGAGGTAGTTGCTCTGCGGATCCTGCTGCCAGTTGATGAAGTGGTTACGTGGTTCGATTTTGAGCGAGTACGCCGTGATCGGGGTGCGGCAGTGCGGGGCTGGCCTCAGCCGAATCACCTGCGGTGAGAGCGTGACGAGACGATCGTACTGGTAGTCGGTCTTATGGTGCAGCGCGACTCGAATCGACATGACGTGCGAAGAAAACCGGATGACAAATGAGGCGCCGTCCGCGCCTCGCATCGGATCGGTCAATCAGCGAATCAATATTGCAAAGGCATGGCAAGCGATGGCCGCCAGGGCAGTCGCGATGCAGTATGATGCGAGGTCGAGCGCTTCGCTACGGCCTGAATTGGAGCGCTCGCGGCACCAGCAGCGACGGCTGTGACACGATACGATAGGCGTTCTCCACCCATTCGCAGATCCATTGCCGCGTATCCCGCGGATCGATCATCTCCTCCATCTGAAAGCGATTGAGCGGCCCGATGGGTCCGCGTGCGCTCTCGATTCGCGCGTTGATCTCGGCGCGCAGCGCCGCAGGATCGGCGGCCTCCGCGAGTTGACGCTTATAGGCAGCCTCGATTCCGCCTTCCGGCGGAATACCGCCTACGTCGGCGGCAGGCCAGGCAACGCGCGCGTTGGCGCCGCTGCGCGGCGACGCAAAGTTGTTGCCCGCGACGCCGAAGCTGCGGCGCATTATCACGGTGAAGATCGGCACATCGACCTGCGCGTACGCAATCATCCATTCGCCGCCTTTCCGAATCGTGCCTGAGCTCTCGTGCTCGAGGCCGACCGCAAAGCCGGGGCTATCGATCAGGTTCAATATCGGAATATGAAAGAGGTCGCACAGATCGAGATGACGTTTCAGTTTGTCGCATCCGTCGGCGGTCATCGCGCCGCCGTTGATATGCCGACAGTCGGAGGCGAGCACGCCCATCGGATGGCCGTCGAATCGCACGAAGCCGACGATTTGATCGGTGCCCCAGAGCGGTCCAACTTCGAAGAAGGAACCGCGATCCACCATCAGCGCGATCGCGCGGCGCACGTCAAAGGTCGTGGTGCGCTTGCGCGGAACGATCGTGAACAGTTCTTCTTCGCGGCGAGCGGCTGGATCGTCCGGATTCGGTCCGAGCACCGGCGGGGCTTCATAGACACTCGACGGCAGGTAGGAGAGGAAGCGCTTCGTCATCGCGATCGCTTCCGCTTCTGTCTCGGCGAGATTATCGACCGAGCCGTTGCGGCAATGAACCTGCCAGCCGCCGAGTTCTTCCTTCGTGATCTCGTAGCCCATCGCGTGGCTGACGACGGGGGGGCCCGCGACGAACAGTTGCGCGATATCACGCACCATCACGGCAAAGTGTCCGAGCACCGCCTTGGCGGCGCCGATTCCGACCACGCTGCCCAGCAACACGTTGACGACGGGCACCTGGCTGAGCTGCGATACGTACATGCTGCTGCCGAGGTGCCCGGGCAGGAACGAGCCGCCCTCGCCTGACACGCGGGGCCGTCCGGCCGTGATCGCTCCGGAACTCTCCTTGGCGCTGCTCTCACCCTCCTTCTGCTGCTTGGGCACCATCGAGGCTACGCTGCCGCCACCCGACGAGCCGTCCAGCAGGCGAATTGACGGGCAGCGAAAATCGATTGACAACCTGTCAAGGTGGATGGCCTTGCCGCCAACGGCGCCGTCGGAGTGGCCACCGCGCGAGGTAAAATCGTCAGCGCATACCACTGCGCTGCGGCCCTCGATCTTGCCCCAGCCGCCGACATGATTGGCGGGCGTGAAGCCCGAGACCCGTCCTTCTTCATCGTAATCGGCAAAACCGGCGAGGCTGCCGACCTCGCGAAATGTGCCGGGGTCGAGCAGCAAATCGATCCGCTCGCGGCAGGTCAATTTGCCGCGGCTCCGTTGCCGCACCACACCGGGATCCTTCGAATCGGCCGCGAAGCGCTGATGCGCGATCGTCTGCAATGCGCGCACTTCGGCGAGCATCGGCGCCCAGCTGTCCTTGCCATACTGGCGCGGCGATTCCGCGTCGTGACGGCGTTTGGCCGGCGCGATCGTGGCGACGATCTGGCCCGCCACGACAGTCACTCCAACCTCGGTTGGCCCAAGCGCGCTGACGACGCCGGCGCGTCGCGCGGTGATCGCGGTTTCCATTTTCATCGCGCTGATGATCATCAGGATCGCGCCGGCCTCGACCGTGTCGCCGACCTTCACCGCGAGTTCGATAACCTTGCCGGCCATTGGGCACTCGACGCCTTCTTCGCCGCTCGGGATGGTGAGTCCTGTCGAGACCGGATGTGCGGATGTTGCGATCGCGGGGCCGCCGCGGCGGAGCGCCATCGATTGCTGCTCGAGAAGCGCGAGCGAAGTCACTGTAGATGGAACCGCGCCGTTGAGCGCGCCGATATCGGAATACTCGGCGAAGAAGGTGGTGCGCGCGTCACCCGCCCGCGCGGCCGCACTCGAGAGTACCGCGCGCAACTGGCGGAGATTCGTCGGCAGACCCGTGATGTGAAATTCGTCGATCGCTCGCACCGCTCGATCGAGTGCCGACGCGAAGGAATGCGTCGAGTTCGAAGTGCAGATGAGCTTTGCGAACATCGGATCGAACTGAGGCGGCGGCGCGTAACCTAGATAGCCGCATGAATCGACGCGGACGCCTCGACCCGTCGGCTCCTTGTAGGCCGACAGCATCCCCGTCCCCGTCGCGACGATTCTCGCCTGCACGGCATAGCCTTGCGGCATTTCGACCGCGGCTTGATCGCTGATTCCGATCTCCCTGAGCGATTCGCCGGCCGCGATTCGAAACTGCGATTCGACCAGATCGATGCCAGTTACCTCCTCGGTGACGGTATGCTCGACCTGGATGCGCGGATTGCACTCGATGAAGAAGTGCTCGCCGCGCTCCGGAATCACCAGGAACTCGACGGTCCCGGCGTTGATGTAGCCGGCTTCGCGCGCGAGCCGGATTGCATCATCGAGGATGCGCTGCCGAAGCGCGGCGTCAAGCTTCGGCGCCGGCGCGATCTCGATGACCTTCTGGTTGCGTTGTTGGATCGAGCAGTCGCGCTCGTAAAGATGAACGACATTTCCGCGATCGTCGCCGAGAACCTGGACCTCGATGTGGCGAGGGCGGGCGAGCAATTTCTCGATGAACACTGAGCCGTCGCCGAACGCCGCAAATGCCTCGCTCTGGCATCGGGCGAAGGCCGCGGTTATTTCGTCCGACGCCGTGACCGCTCGCATCCCGCGTCCTCCTCCACCCGCCGCGGCCTTCAGCATTACCGGATAGCCGATCTTCTCGGCGACTGCCGCCGCCTCATTGGCGTTTGCAAGAGGATGCGGACTGCCGGGGATAATCGGGATGCCGATGGAGCGCGCGAGATCCCGCGCCCTCGTCTTATCGCCGAAGAGAGCGAGCGTTTCTGGACGCGGCCCGACGAAGGTGATTGCTTCTTCGGCACATCGCTTCGCAAACCCGGTGTTCTCCGAGAGGAAGCCGTAACCGGGATGGACGCAGTCGGCGCCGCTTCCCTTGGCGGCCTCTATCAATGCTTCGACATCGAGATAGACGCGAACCGGATCGTTCGAATTGGCGTGTGCCGAGCCGAGTGCGCGCGATGCGCTTGTGACGCGAGTGTGGAGTGATAGCGCGTCAGCCGGAGCGTAGACGCTGACTGATTCGATTCCGAGACCAGCCGCGGCGCGCGCGATACGAATCGCGATTTCACCGCGGTTGGCGATCAAGACGCGTTTGAACAATGGTCGACTCCGTTACGTTCCCTGCCTCGTAAGGCTCGGGTTGCTTTTGGCTTAAGGCAAGGGAGCCGACCCGGTCAAGCTCGGGACTTTTGACCAGAACGAGAACATCGCCTGGCGCCGCTATTGATGCGCCACTTCAATGATGGCCGCCGCCATGCTCACCGGCGCCGCCGTGGAGACCGCCGCCACCATGAAAACCACCTACCTCGTGGCTAACCGGCGTGTGATAGAAAAACGTGTGATGCCCAGCGTCGTAGTGATCCTCCCACGGATGATGAACTACGAAGCCGGGATCATAGCCCCAGGTGTTCCCCCATCCCCATGAATACGGCGCGTAACCGTAGGTCGGGTAACCCGGATAGTCGTAAACCGGCCCGCATCCGCTCAAGAGAAAGCCTGAGGCAACCGCCAGGGCAAGGATGAGTGCCGAGAGTGAAAGGCCTCGGATGACAGCATTTGATTGCGCAAGCATGTTAGGGAGCTCCCCAGGCAGGTTTGCCGTTTTCGCGGTAAAAGGAGAGGCCAGGAGTATCCGCCTTGGGCACCTCGAAGCTTGCCCTCAGATTTCCATGGGGACCGTAAAGGCCGATTCCTGGTTCACCGGCCGACCCTAACGCGATAGTCATGCGCCTCAGTCCGCTCTGGTCGTACAGGTCCACGCCGGGCGCTCCGTTTGCGGCGAGGTCAACGGTCAGCCGTGTCCGGCCCGTGCCGTCATCGAGATTGATTCCGACCGCTCCGTCGGATGTCACTCCCATCGCAGCGCGGAGCTTGCCGCTACTGTCGCGCAAGAGAAACTGTTGCGCTTCCAACGTGTCAGGCACCGTGGAACTCGTTTCCGCCATCGTGAACAAAGCGCCACAGAGTAACACCAACCCGCCCATGATCATCCGCAGGAACCGGTTGCTACGCTGAAGCCTGGCCTGCTGAATCTCCAATCGTGAAAGTCGCTCGAGTAGCTCGCCTGTCGATTGCTCCATTTTTCACCCGTATGATTTTGCCGGTTTGGACCTAACCTCTGGTCTGGGTAATTTGCGAGGGATTCCGATTCGGAGAGTTCTGCAGGGTATGAGGGTTCTGAAGCACTGCAGATTTAGCGGCCAGGCAGTCGAGAAGGATTAGCGCGGCGAGACCTGGTAACTTCCTCCTCTACAAGTACTTTCACCGCCACCCGTTCACGTCAAATCAGCACGGCCGCAAACTGGAGCCGCCCAAGGCTCGATGCTCTGGGGGAAATTGACGATCGCGCGCTCTGTTGGCGCGGCGCGAATATTGTTAAGAAGCGGATAGTCGCCCGATCTTTAACGACCCGCCCGAGATGTGAGGCCATGGTGATCGAAAAAGACATTGCGATGAAGACGCGCGACGGCGTTACGCTGCGCGCGGACGTGTACCGTCCCGACAAGCCCGGCCTCTATCCCGTCCTGCTCTCGCGCCTGCCCTACGATAAGAGCGGCGGCCGTCGCATGGGCGACGTCGATTTCTTCGTCGAGCGCGGCTACGCGGTCATCTTCCAGGATACGCGCGGGCGCTTTGCCTCCGAAGGCGATGAGTACTACCCGCTGATCCACGAGGCCAACGACGGCTACGACGCGGTCGAGTGGGCCGCGGGTCTTCCGTTTTCCGACGGCAACGTCGGCACGATGGGGCAGTCGTACCTCGGCGCAACGCAATACTTGTTGGCCCCGACGCGCCCGCCGCATCTCAAGTGCTCGTTCCCGGTCTCCGCCTCATCGGATTTTCACCAGTCGTGGATTTATCACACCGGCGGCGCGTTCGAGCTTGGATGGCAGATCCCGTACGCGATTTTTATGGCGCACAATACGATCGCGCGGCGCAAGCTCGATCTCTGGCCCGCACTCGATCGCGAACTCGGCACGGCCGTAACGCCTTGGACGAAACCGCTATCAGATGAAGCGTATCGGCGCCTGCCACTCGAATCGTGGGGCAAACTGCTGGAGCCTGCCGCACGCTACATGCGCGATTACATTTGCAATCCCAATAACGGCCCCGACTATTGGCGCATCAACCTCGAGCGGCGCTTCGAGCAGGTCGCCGTGCCGATGTATCACGTGTCGTCTTGGTACGACATTTTCCTCCACGGCACGCTGTCGAATTTTGCCGGCCTTCGCAAGCATGCGATTACCGAGGCTGCGCGCAAGGCCCAGAAGCTGCTCATCGGTCCGTGGGCGCATCTCTTTCCCTACACCAGTCCGACTTCGACCGGCACCGGCGAGATCGATTTCGGCCAGGCCTCGCTCATCAACCTGCACGAGGTCCAGCTTCGGTGGTTCGATCATTTCCTCAAGGGCATCGACACCAAAATCATCGACGAGCCTCCTGTCAGGATTTTCCTGATGGGTGAGAATCGGTGGCGCGAGGAAAACGAATGGCCGCTCGCGCGCACGTGCTACACGCCTTACTACTTTCATAGCGGCGGCCGCGCGAATTCGTCCAACGGCGATGGAACTATGAGCGCGAGTAAGCCTGCTGACGAAGGCGCCGATAACTTTATTTACGATCCCGCTGATCCGGTGCCAACTCGCGGTGGCAATACACTGATCATCGCGATGGGCGTGTTGGATCAGCGTCCGGTCGAGGCCCGGCCCGACGTTCTCGTTTACACCACCGACGCTATGACAAGCGCGCTCGAGGTCACCGGTCCGTTGATGGTCAATCTCTACGCTGCCACCAGCGCGCGCGACACCGATTTCACGGCCAAACTGGTCGACGTGCATCCCGATGGCTTCGTACGGAACCTTGCCGACGGAATTCTGCGCGCGCGTTATCGCGAATCGCGCGAGGAGCCGACTCTCCTCAAGCCTGGCGAGGTGACGAGGTTCGTCATCGATTTGTGGGCGACCAGCCACGTCTTTCTGCCGGGTCATCGCATCCGAGTTGAGATCTCGTCAAGCAACTTTCCGCGCTTCGATCGCAACCTGAACACTGGCGAGGACCCGGCGACCGCCACACGGATCGAAGTTGCGCGGCAGACGGTTTTCCACGATTCGCGCTATCCGTCGCATATCGTGTTGCCTGTGATTCCGCGCTGACGTTCTAACGACCGCGCCGACGAGGTTTGAGCGAATGAAAATAGGCGGCTTCTACGAGCATCAACTTCCTCGCCCCTGGACGCGCCAGTCGGAGCATCGGCTGCTCAAGGACGCGCTCGCGCAGGTCGAGCTCGCCGATAGCCACGGCTACGACTACATCTGGGCGACGGAGCATCACTTCTTGGAAGAGTATGCTCACTCGTCGGCGCCTGAGATTTTTCTTGCGGCCTGTGCGGCGCGTACCAGGAACGTCCGCCTCGGTCATGGAATCGTGCAGATGCCTCCCTACATCAATCCGCCCGCGCGCATTGCGGAGCGAATCGCCACGCTCGACCTGATAAGCGACGGGCGATGCGACTTCGGCACGGGCGAAGGCGCGACCGAGGTTGAGCTCGGCGGCTTCAACGTTGCGCAAGAAGAAAAGCGCTCGCAGTGGTTGGAAGGGCTGCGCGTCGCGGTGAGGATGCTGGTCGAAGAGCCGTTCACCGGCTTCGCGGGCAAGTACGTCAAGGCTCCCGTGCGCAACGTGGTGCCGAAGCCGCTGCAGAAACCGCATCCTCCCTTATGGCTCGCATGCTCGCGGCGCGAGACGATTCTGCTCGCGGCACGGCTCGGGATCGGCGCGCTTACGTTCTCATTCGTGTCGCCGGAAGAGTCCCGGCAGTGGGTGCACGACTATTACGCGACGCTCGAGAATGAATGTGAGCCGGTTGGCTACGCAATTAATCCGCAAATCGCGATGGCCTGTCCGTTCCTCTGCGATCGCAACGAGCAGATGGTCCGTGACATGGCGCATGAGCATCACGGATTTTTCATGTACGGTCTCGGTCACTACGCATTCTTCGGCCAGCACGAGCCGGGCAAGACCAACCTCTGGGAGAATTACAAGAATCAAACCACACCGATAAAAATCGATGACCCGCTCGCTTCGGGCTCGCGCACGCGCACCTGTATCGGCACGCCCGCGCAGATTCGCGAATCTCTAATCGACTTCGAGGATTCGGGCGTCGATCAGGTGCTGTTCCTGTCGCAGGCCGGCAAGATTCCGCACGAATTACTGATGAGCTCGATCGATCTATTCGGCCGCGAGGTGTTGCCCGAGATCAAGGAGCGCAACCAGAAGCGCGCGCCCAAGAGGGCAGAGCTCGTCGAACGGTTGAATGAAAAACTGATGAAACGAAAGGTGATGCCCAAGGCGCCGGATGCTCCGACGATTGTTGGCGCCGCGGGACATCACTGATCGAGCGGGAGAGGCATTGATGCCACGCGAAACACGTTTTGGATCGCTCGCACACTTCGAAAAGGGCGGCGTCCAGGTCATCAACGACGACCCGCGCAACTACGCCTTCTCGAACCTCTTCGAAGTTGCGTCGAAAGCGGAGCCGTATGAGAAAGTCGCGGTCGGCAAGAATCTGAAATACGTGCTCGAGGCGATTCGCGCCGAAGGCACGTCGCCTTGGTACGCAGCCTCTCACGACGAAGCCGCGATCGTCATGGACGGCGAGATCGAAATTCGTCTCGTGAAGCTACAAGAGAAGATCGTTGCCGACGATCACGAAGGCACGACGATTCTCGAGGGTGCGCCTAAGGGACAGAAGATGGGGCACATCGTCGCGCGGCGCGGTCACATGGCGCTGCTCCCAAAAGGAGCCGCGTATCAATTCCATGCGGCGCTTCCGGGCGTGATCCTGTTGCAGACGATTGGCGGCGATCTGACGGCGCAGCGCTGGAAGGACATCTGCCAGAGCTAGTCGGAGAATTTTGGTATGAGCGAATCAAAACCGCAGGGCGTGAACGATTACGGCTATCGCCAATTTTACCTTGGCAGCTACAGCTTCGCGCGCGATGAATACTTCGCGCACATCTCCTGGCCGGGCGGTTCGCACATGATTTCGGTCGATCGATTCCTGCGCGCGTTGATGCGCGATGTCGCTTGGAATTTCTTCTACGGCACGGTGAACTTCGACGAGGTTTTTGGCACCACGAATCACTACGGCACCGTCGACGTGTTCGCCGGGCTCTACAACGGCGGTTATCGCGCGCAGAACAGGCAGTTCGTCGAGACACTGAATGGCGATGCGGTTCGCTCGACGTTCGCGGCGATTCTCGAAGACTGGACCAACGAGGGTTTCGATCCGTTCGCGGCCCCCGAAGAAACCGGCACGCCGTTCGGCGCGAAGCACGGCAGCAACCTAGGTGCGGTGCGGCGAAATCGCGTCGTGGCGCAGCGGATGGTCGGGCTCAAGAACGATACGCCGCTACGCTCCGACGCGACCGGCAATCCGGTTAACCGACAATTTAGTGATGTCGATCAGGGCGAGCCTGAAGTTCATGCCGAGCCGGGCTTCGAAGACGAAGTGCACGCATTCAACTTCTTCGCATATCTCTCGCGCTCGGACGTGACGTGGAATCCGTCGATCACCTCGGCCGTCAAAAACAGCCTGCTTTGCCCGACGACCGAGGAATACATGCTGCCGATTATCCACGGTAACGATCGCGTTGAATGGTTCGTGCAACTGAGCGACGAAATCAATTGGGACGTGCAGGATCGCGAGACCGGTGCGCCGCGTGCCCGCGTGGTGATGAAGCCGGGCGACGTGGCCGCGATGCCGGCCGACATCCGGCATCAGGGATACTCTCCGAAACGCTCGATGCTCCTGGTGTGGGAGAACAATGATTCGACGCTGCCGGAGCTCTACGCGAGCAAGAAGTTGAAACCGAACCCGGTTGATTTTTGATCACGCAATGCAGTTTCAAACGCGAC
This sequence comes from Candidatus Binataceae bacterium, assembly GCA_030038355.1. GTDB lineage: Bacteria > Desulfobacterota > Binatia > Binatales > Binataceae > JASHPB01. Next base: position 13,086 of record JASHPB010000287.1, on the reverse strand, counting down.
TATTCATTGGTGGCGAATTCGTCGACGCCGTCGACCGCGGCCGAATCGAGGTGCTTAATCCGCATGATAACTCGCGCCTCGTTGAAGTAGCAGAAGCGCGCGCTGCCGATATCGATCGAGCAGTCGCGGCCGCATCGAAGGCCTTTCCCGCGTGGCGTGCGACGGCATCCGCCGATCGCGGACGTCTGCTTCTGAAGCTGGCAGACGCCATCGAGGCGCAGGCTGCCGAGCTTGCCGAGATCGAAACGCTCGATACCGGCCATCCGATTCGCGACACGCGCGGCCTCGACGTGCCGCGTACGGCCGCCACGTTTCGCTACTTCGGCGGCATGGCCGACAAGTTCCAGGGCAGCGTCGTGCCGGTAGAGCATGGCTTTTTGAATTACGTCACGCACGAGCCGCTGGGCGTCGTCGGTCAGATCGTGCCGTGGAATTTTCCCCTGATGTTCACGAGCTGGAAGATGGCGCCGGCGCTGGCCGCGGGCAATTGCGCGATCCTGAAGCCGGCGGAGCTGACGCCTCTCACCTCCCTGAAGATCGCGGAAATCGTGCGCCAAGTCGGATTCCCGCGCGGCGTCGTTAACGTGGTTCCTGGTTACGGAGCCATCGCGGGACAGTACCTGGCGGAGCATCCGCAGGTCGCGAAGATCGCGTTCACCGGCTCGACCGCGACTGGACGCAAGATCGTGCAAGCATCCTCGGGCAACTTGAAGCGCGTGCAGCTCGAACTGGGAGGCAAGGGCGCCAACATCGTCTTTGATGACGCTAACATTCCGACCGCGATTGCCGGCAGCGCGTTCGCGGTTTTTCATAACCAGGGCCAGGCCTGTATCGCGGGCTCGCGCCTGCTGCTGCAGGAAAAGATCGCGGACCACTTTCTCGAAGGATTTCTGAAGCTCGCGTCATCGATTCGCATCGGTAATCCGCTTGATCCGGCGACCGAGATGGGGCCCCTCACTTCGACGATGCATCGTGATCGCGTGCTCGACTATTGCCGCATCGCGAAGGAGCAGGGCGCCGCGATCCTGCTTGGCGGCAAAGCATCATCTGATCTCACGCTCGCGCGTGGATGCTACGTGATGCCGACCGTGGTCCGCGCGCGGCCAACCGATCGCGTATGCCAGGAAGAAGTATTCGGGCCGTTCGTCAGCGTCACCACATTCAAAGATGAGGAAGAAGTCATCGAGATCGCGAACGATACCGTCTACGGCCTCGGCGGCGGACTGTGGACGACCAATCTGCAGCGAGCGCATCGCGTGGCGAATCGCATGATCAGCGGCATGGTCTGGGTCAACTGTTACAAGCGCGCGAATCCGGGCTCGCCCTTTGGCGGCCTGCGCAACTCCGGCTATGGCCGCGACATGGGATTCGAGGCGATGCACGAGTACACGACGCCCAAGTCGGTGTGGGTGAACGTGGAGGCTACGATTCCACCGTTCTATCAGCGGTGATCGAGCGCGCTCGGAGCGCACTCGTGACACCAACAAGGAGATGCGCCATGAAGAATGGTAACTCGAGGTCAGCAGAGATTCGCGCGCGGCTGAGTCATCCGATCATCGACTCCGACGCGCATATCGCCGAATTCGAGCCGGCGTTCTTCGACTTCCTGAAAGCGACCGCCGGTAGCGAGATGGTCGAGCGCTACAAGTCGCTGCCGGATTCGCCGCTGCACTTTCGATGGTACCGCCTTACGCCCGAGCAGCGCCGCGAACTGCGCGCGCCGCGCCCGATCTGGTGGGGACATCCGTCGGGACAGACGCTCGATCGCGCGACCAGCTCTCTGCCGAAGCTCTACCATCAGCGGCTCGACGAGATGGGCCTCGACTTCGCGGTCATCTACCCGAGTCTCGGCATGTCGATGCTCCACCTTGGCGACGACGAGATGCGCCGAGCGCTATGCCGCACCTACAACGATATGTACGCCGCGCTGTTTCGCGAGTACGCGGATCGAATGACGCCGGTCGCGATCATTCCGATGCATACGCCTGACGAGGCGATCGCGGAAGTGGAGCACGTCGTGCGCGACCTCAAGCTGAAAGCGATCTTGATGCCGTCGTTCGCGCGGCGGCGAATCGCCCCGAAGTCGGTGCAGGGCTTCTGGCTCGATAACTTCTGCCTCGACAGCGAATACGATTACGATCCGGTGTGGCAGAAGTGCATCGAGCTGAAGCTCGCGCCAACCTTTCATTCGCCCACCTCGGGAATGGGATTTCGCGGATCGATCTCCAATTTCGTTTACAACCATATAGGGCACTTCGCGGCCTCGGCTGAATCGATCTGCAAGGCGCTGTTCATCGGCGGCGTGCCGCGAAGATTTCCTGCGCTCCGCTTCGCGTTCCTCGAGGGCGGCGTAGCGTGGGCGGCCGCGCTGCTTTCCGATCTGATTGGCCATTTCGAGAAGCGGAGCGGCGAAGCCGTCAGGAACTTCGCGCCGGAGAAACTCGACTGGCCGCTGATGCAGCGGCTGTTTCGCCAATATGGCGACGGGTACGGTGAAGCCGCGCTCGCGCGAATCGGCGAGGACCATTCCGATCTGCTCTGGGGCACGAAGGAGGATCCGGAGAACCTCGACGAGTTTCGGCGCTGCGGTGTCGAGCGCGAAGAAGACATCGTCAGGATGTTCACGGCGAGTTTCTTTTTCGGATGCGAGGGCGACGACAAGCTCACGTCGCTTGCGTTCGATACGCGGAAAAATCCATTGGGCGCGCGGCTCGGCGCGCTCTACAGTTCCGACGCGGGGCACTTCGACTTGCCTGATATGCGCGACGCCGCTCACGAAGCATACGAACTGGTGGAAGATGGCCTCATCGGCGACAACGACTTCCGCGATTTCGTCTTCGTCAATCCCGTGCGCGCCAAAACCGATCTTAATCCGGATTTTTTCAAGGGCACCCGAGTTGAGAGCGAGGTGGCGAAGCTGCTCGCGTCGGCCGCGTCTTCAGTTGATGCGAACCAGAGGCAATTGCGATGAAGACGCTCACCGAAACGGGCATCACCGAAGAGGCGCTCGCGCGGCTCGCCAACTGCCCGAGTCCGCGTCTCAGGGAAATCGCGACCTCGCTCACGCGTCACCTGCACGAATTCGTGCGCGAGGTCAGCCTGACGCCGGAGGAGTGGGAGGCGGGTATCGAGTTTCTCACCGAGGCCGGACACATCACGGACGACAAGCGGCAGGAATTCATTCTGCTCTCGGATACGCTTGGCTTGAGCGCGACGGTGGACATCATCGCGAATCGCGGCGGCGCTGGTGGCGACGCGACCGAGTCGAGCCTGCTCGGCCCGTTTTTCCGCAAGGGAGCGCCGACATTCCTCAATGACGCCGATATCAGTGCCGGCGCGATGGGCGAGCCCATCATCGTCAGCGGACGTGTGTTGAATCAGCGGGGCAAGCCAATCGCGCGAGCGACGATCGATACGTGGCAGGCGTCTGCCGATGGCAAGTACGATTTGCAGCAGCCGCATCCGGACGAGATGAAACTTCGCGGGCGCTTCCTGACGGACGACGATGGGCGCTTCCGATTTCGATCGGTGAGGCCATCGAGCTATCCGGTTCCCGCCGATGGACCCGTGGGTCGGATGCTGCGCGCGCTCGGCCGTCATCCGTATCGTCCTGCGCACATCCATTTCATGATCGCGGCGCCCGGTTACGACACGTTGACCACCGCGCTCTACCTCGACGGCGATCGCTACCTCGACTCCGACGCGGTGTTCGGTGCGAAGCAATCGCTCGTCGTACATATCGAGCCGTCAAGTGGCGCCACGGCGAGCGCGATCGATTTTAACTTCATTTTAAACGCAGCTACCAGGTAAGCGATAATGCAGCCGAGAGGTTGCATGTTATCGGGCGATGTCGTTATATTAAGTGCAACTCGGGGGTTGCATATGAGTACCAGCACCGACCGCATCGAAAAGAAGGCTCTGCTCAGAGCGCCGCGCGAGCGCGTATGGCGCGCGATCAGCGACTCGAAGGAATTCGGCACTTGGTTCGGCGTCGCGCTCGACGGACCATTCATCGCGGGCGCCGACACGGTCGGCAAAATCAGCCCGACCACGGTCGATCCCGAGGTCGCGAAGCTCCAGCAGCCGCACGAAGGAAAGGCCTTCCGTATCTCCGTCGATCGCGTCGAGCCGATGCGCCTGTTCTCTTTCCGATGGCATCCCGGGGCCGTCGATCCAGGCGTCGATTACTCCAGCGAGCCGAGCACGCTAGTGGTCTTCGAGCTCGAGGAGGCGCCGGGCGGCACGATGCTCACGATCACCGAATCGGGCTTCGATCGGATTCCGCTCGAACGCCGTGCGAAGGTGTTTGCCGGCAACGACACGGGCTGGGCGCATCAGGTGAAGAATATCGAGAAGTACCTCGCTCTTTGCCTGGGCTGATTCGCGATGACTTCGTCACGCAGTATCGGCGGCGGCGCATTCACCGGCGCCGCCCCGATCTTCGCTGCGCTCGGCGACCGGACGCGGCTCAAGATCGTCGCCCGACTTTGCGGAGCAGGGCCACTGTCGATCGCCCGCCTGACTGAAGGCGGCAAGGTCTCCAGGCAGGCAGTTACCAAGCATCTCCAGGCCCTCGAGCGGGTCGGCCTCGCGCGGAGCAGCCGCATCGGGCGCGAGCGGCTCTGGGAGCTGAAAGCGCGCCGGCTAGCGGAAGCGCGCCACTACCTGAAGGAGATATCCACCGGGTGGGATGCCGCTATCGATCGCCTGCGCGCGCACGTCGAGCTGGACGAGGATTGATCGTCTAAAGCAAAAGTAGAATCAGATAACGAGCGAAAAGCGGAAATTGCATTCGCTTGACTTGACGCGTTGCGGCTCTTCGAGTCTTGCGCACTATGAGTTGCCCTATTGGGTTGAAAGCGCGGCCGCCGCGTGAGCAATAGTCCTAGTTTCCTAGGATAAATATTATAAAAATAAGATTTGCCTTTTAAAGCTGCTTTTGGCAATATCCAGCCTCGGCCGGACGACAAAGTTCTTTTGTTGTCGCCACTTCCTGTCTGCTCGAAGGAAGGGAGGTTGTGATGGGAATTCAGAGGGCAGGGGCTTCGTTGCTGAGCGCGATCGCCAGCATCGCGGCGTGCGCATCCCATATCGGACAGAAGGTTTTAGGCAGGCGGGCAGTAACCGCGTCGCCAAAGTCGAGCCAGCCAGCACGGTCTGCGGACCTGAAAATACTACTCTTCATTGTCGTGTCGACGGTGGCGGTTGGTTTATGCTGCGGCACGAACAGCAGCGCCGGTACGATCCCGGCCTCGGCCTTCACGGGTCCGTGCAGGCCGCTGCCACTGCCTTCATCGTCGAAATTCAAAAGTCGGCTCGACGCGTTCGTCACGGCGAACTGCTACGGCGTTCCGAAGCAGAACTGGCCGCACGAAGCGAACCGGCGCAGCAGCGAGGGCCTTCACGATCCCTTCGTCAAACTGTGGTACTCGCCCCAGCTCTACAGGTGGATGACTCCTGGGAACCGTCAAGGTCCGATACCCGACGGTTCGGTAGTCATCAAGGAGGAGTATTGTGATGATGATCCGACTTCTCCGATTAAATTCTGGAGCGTGATGACCAAAGATTCAAACCTTTGGTGGGACGGATGGTCTTGGGCGGTCGTTGGAACCGAATCCACAGGCTGCGGATCTGCGGCTTCCACGATGACGATTGCGGCGACGAGTAGTGCGACGACGCCTGCGGCGACGAGTAGCGGTGGATGCCCCGAGCCGCAGTTTTCGTTTAATGGTCCCACCGCTATTAACTGCATAGGCTGCCACGCCTCAGCAGTCTCAGGCTCCTCGACAAACGCCGGCAACCCCGGAACCGGAACTTTCTCCACGTCGGAATTTGTGACTCCAGCGACGGAGGGGAACGTGAACGCGACGCTCCCCCGTTTCTCAGCGCCATTCAAAACGGAAGCCGCTCTCATTGCGCTATCGGGCAATGGCTCGCTCGTTCCGCCTCGCACGGGAACGTGTATGGTGCCGGTGACACAGGATTTGGTAACCTCGAAGCCCTATAAGTCGGGAGGACCTTCGCTGTTCGTTACTTCAAATCAATGCGCAAGCTGCCACGACGCTACTGACAACACCCCAATGCCGACGCATATGCTTTTTCCAGACTCGCAGGTCCTCCCGCCGGTCGACCCAAACTCGATCAACCTGTCGACCTATGGCGAATGGCGTTACTCGATGATGGGTCTCTCGGGCCGTGACCCGATTTTCTTCGCCCAACTTGATACCGAATCAACTGTACATTCCACAATAAAGGGCCAGCGCAGTGCTCCCAGCTTCATTCAGGATACGTGTCTCAGTTGCCACGGAGTAATGGGCCAGCGCCAGTATCATCTGGACAAGGGAAACGGACCGCGCACCTTCTTCACGCGCAATCAATTGAATGACCCCAACTCGAGGTACGCAGCCCTGGCGCGCGACGGTGTCTCCTGCATGGTGTGCCATCAAATGATCGACCAGAACCTGGACGATCCCTCTACCTACACCGGTAAGTTCCTCCTCGGGAAACCCGGCCAGGTCTTTGGTCCCTATCCGTCCGGCGAATCACTGGAGAAGGTTGGCGACAATGTAATCCCGGCGCCGATGATAAACTCGGTGGGAATAGTACCGCTTTATGGAGAGCAAGTCGGGGAGTCAAAACTGTGCGCCTCTTGTCACACGATTGTGCTCCCCGTCTATGACGCCAAAGGCAGGCTGGTTAACACCGATTTTGAGCAGACCACTTACCTTGAGTGGCTCAACAGCTCCTTCGCTAATGGAAACTACCAATCGTGCCAGGACTGCCATATGCCCGACAATTTCGAGGGCACGAACCTGGCGTACCAGATCGCCAACATCGAGGACAGCACGTTCCCGGTGGTACCAGAGATCGGCACGCCTACAAGTTTGCCGCTCGAGCAATTGATTCTCGAGGAACGTTCGTTCTATGCGCGTCATCAGCTCTCAGGCATCAACCTCTTCGCACTCGAAATGTTCGATCAGTTCAGGTCCGTTCTGGGGCTATATGCGACAGATGGGCTGTTACCCGACCCCCTGCGCGAGACCTACAACGGCCAGAAGAATGCGGTTGATGGAGCGATCACGGAAGCGCAATCCAGTGCCTCAGTGAGTGTCTCTGCAACCAATGCCGGCGGACAGCTCCAGGCGGACGTTACCGTCACGAATCTGGCCGGTCACAAGTTTCCTTCGGGAGTCAGTTTCCGCCGCGCGTTCCTGGACTTCCAGGTACTGGATGGTTCTGGAAATGTGCTGTGGGAATCTGGTCGCACCAATTCTTCCGGCGTCATCACTGATACGAATAACCAGCCGCTGGTCACCGAGTTCTTCAGCCCGACGCAGCAGCTCTATCAACCGCACTTCTGGGCTAACCCAAGCAATCCAAACAATTGGATTAGCAGCGACGACCAGGTACAGATTTACGAGGAGCTGGTGCAGGATCCTCAGGGACAGTTCACCACCAGTTTTCTCAGCCTCAACAACAAGATTAAGGACAACCGCATCCTGCCAGCGGGCTGGTCTTCCTCGGGTCCGAACGCTGATGTCACCAGCCCGGAGGGCACGGAGGGTGATACGAACTATGGGAATGGGTGTGGTTGCAGCGTGGTGCGCTACCGACCAGCGCTTACGGCACAGCAATTGGCAAGCGCGACCCAGGTTCAGGCCACTTTGTATTATCAGACTATTCCTCCCTACTATCTGGAGCAGCGCCAAGAGGATGCCAATGGTCCGGACACCAGGCGACTGATCAATTTCACCAACCAGTTGAATGTCGGCACAAGTTACCCTGAGATTGCCAACTGGAAATTGAAAATCGCCGGTTCGGGACCGGTTCCTCTACCGTGAACCGAGTCGGACCTTTGAAGGAGTGAACACCGATTCCCTGGCATCTACGAGGTGCTAGGGATGAGGGGCTGTGCGCACCTGCGTCAAGCGGCAAGAAATAAAGAGATGCATTAGAGCGCGATGATTGCCTTCAGCATTGGCGACGAAGCCGCTAAAACTGACCTTGGGATGGTGACCCTCAGTTTACATTGGTTATGGCATCGCTAATGGCAACCAATGCTTCTAGCGATCATTTTGCTCGCCGATCCGACCGGTTTACAGATACGTTCGCTGCGATGCCCTGTCCAACCGGCAAGACGAAAGATGTCCTCTTTCTCTAGGATCTATCCCTCGATGCAAACGGAAGCGCATCTGCGCATCCGTTCCGGCTGCTGAGGCCTTGCATGCCGTGCGACCTTGTCATCGGAATCGATTCCTCGACCACAGCGACCAAGGCGATTGCCTGGGATCGGACCGGCGCGCCGCGGGCTGAAGGGCGCGCCCCAATCCCGCTCGCCCAGCCGCGCCCGCGCCATTTCGAACAAGATCCCTCTGACTGGTGGCGCTCAACCTCGCAAGCACTGCGCGAACTCACAGCAAGGGTCGAGTCGTCACGCATCGCGGGCCTGGCGATCTCGAATCAGCGCGAGACCTTCGGCCTCTTTGGCGAGCGTGGAGAGCCAATTCGTCCTGCCATCGTCTGGCTCGACGAGCGGGCGATCGACCAGATGCGCCGGTTCGGAGCGAGCTTCGGCGCCGAGAAGATCCACGCGATCTCCGGCAAGCCAGTCGACATCACGCCCTGCGTCTACCGGATGGTCTGGCTGCGAGAGAACGAGCCGCATCTCCTGGATCGCGCTGCCTACGTCGCCGAGGTCCATGGCTATCTTTGCTTCCAGCTCACTGGCCGCTGGACAACTTCGACCGCCTCGGCCGACCCGTTGGGCGTCCTCGACATGGAGCGCCTGGTCTGGTCGCAGGACATTCTCGCGGCGGCAGAAGTTCCGATCGATAAGATGCTGGCGCTGGTGCGACCCGGCGCGCTCGTCGGAAACGTCACCGAAGCCGCCGCGCAGGCGACCGGCGTTCCTGCAGGCACTCCTGTGTTCGCGGCCGGCGGCGACGGACAGTGCGCGGGTACGGGCGTCGAGGTCCTCCGAGCGGGCCGCGCGTATATCAACCTCGGCACCGCCGTGGTCTCGGGAAGCTACTCCGAGCACTATGTGTTTGATGCCGCGTTCCGAACCGAGACCGCGGTCGCCGATCGAGGCTATATCGTCGAGACCTGCCTGCGCTCCGGCACCTTCCTGCTCGATTGGCTGTCGCGCGAGATCCTGGGCATTGACCATGAGCAAGAGCTCGAGGCGCTGACCGCCCTTGAGGCCGAAGCTGCCGCTTCGCCGGTCGGCGCGAATGGCGTCATGCTCGTTCCTTACTGGGAGGGATGCATGACCCCCCACTGGGATGCGTCGGCCAGGGGCGTGATCGCCGGCCTTTCGGGATCGACGCGACGCGGCGACCTCTACCGCGCGCTGCTGGAGGGCGTGGTGCTCGAGCAGGCGCTGGCGTCGAGGCGCCTGCAGAGCGGTTGCGGTCACACGATAGATCACTACGTCGCGGTGGGCGGCGGTACGGCCTCGAATCTGTGGATGCAGATCCTGGCCGATGCCGCGGCTGTCCCCGTGCATCGCTCGACCAGCAAGGAGGCGTCCTCCCTCGGCGCGGCAATCGCGGCCGCCACGGGATGCGGCTGGTTCGGAAGTTTTGCCGAGGCTTCGGCCGCGATGGCCGGCCACTTTGATCGGACCTTCGAACCGAGGCCGAAGGAGCAGGCGGCCTACGCCGAACTGAGCGAGATATACGGGGGACTCTGGCCGGCGCTTTCGAGCTGGAATCAAAAGCTCGCGCGCTTTGTTGAGCAGCGGGCTGCAAAACTGCGACCCTAGGTTGGGACGAAGAAGCCAGCGCTTCTTGAAGTCTTCGTTTCTTAGGTAGTCGAAGGTCAGGCAGCGGGATTGAGAATCAGCCGGTCGCCGGCAGGAGGCTCGCTACCATACGAGCGCTCGGCTAAGTAAGAGGATTTTGTCGACCAATGGGGTTTTTGGAGGACTGGGGCATATCCTTTCAGCTCGCGTTCATCGCCGTGGTATTCGGTGGCGGCAGTGTCCTCGGCCTCTACCTTGTAAGGCGACTGGTGAACGTTGATCGCCTGAAAGAAAACCACGAGGTTGCAGGTGTCACCTTTGGGGCACTAGGTGCGTTCTATGGAGTGGTCCTCGCATTCGTGATCGTCGCGGCTTGGGAGCGCTTCGATCAGGCCAACGCTAACGCACACAATGAAGCGACTGCCCTGGAAACGCTCTACAAGCTGGGCGCTGGACTTTCCGAACCGATGCGCAGCCGGCTCGACTCCGAGGTGCTCGAATACACCCATCGTGTGGTGGATGAAGAATTGCCCCAGATGGCGACCATGCGTTATCACATGGCCACGAAAGGCGCCCACGACCTTTGGTCGATGGTGATCTCCTATCACCCGGCCGATAGTCACGAGGAGGTGCTAATCGGAATGGCGCTCGCGGAGCTCGGTCAGATCAGCCAGGCGCGCAGCCAGCGGCTGCTATTCTACAATGACGACCTTCCGCCGATGGTGTGGCTCATAATTTACCTGGGTTGCATCATTACGATCGGTTTCAGTTATTTTTTTGGCAGCCGCGATTTTCGCGCCCAGGGCATCATGTGTGCCTTCTTTTCCATTTGGCTTGGCATAACCATTCTCGCGATCCTGGAATTGGCACATCCGTACCACGGGATGATGTTAATCCCGGATGATCCGTACCGATATGCTATCGTGCGAATGGAAGAAGCCGCGAACTACAAGATGCCGCCGGCGCCTGCGCCCAAAGCTCCGTAGAATGCAGTGGAAGTATCGCGTCCACTACGGATCAGCGGCTGACGATTTCCATCTGGAGCGGGAAGAAAGTGGTCCGACGGCATGATCGCACTTCTCTCTTGAATTGAATCAGATTCTTGACCTCGCAGCGGGGACTCCGTGACACGAGGCAACCTTTTTTCCGTCTACACCACTATATAAGTGAATAGGGTGAACACCGAAGACGACAGCGCGATCGTCCTAAGGGTGCTGATGGGCGATAGGGCGGCGTTCGGGCTGCTCAAGAATCGGCATCGCTCCGCGGCGTTTACTTTCGCCCGGCGTTTGCTGGGAGCTGACGACGCCGAGGACGCCGTCCAGGAATCTGCTGCTGGCCGCGTTTCTGGGGCTGGCGAAACTGCGCGAACCCCATCGCTTCGGTTCGTGGCTTCTCGGCATCGTGACCAACGTATGCCGAACTCAGCTGCGACTGCTCCGCGAAGAATATTTTCTGGATCGGCTCGGTGGACAGAGTGTTGAGGGCATCGGTCTCGAAGACTTGGTCCCGCGGCGCAAGCGGCCGGCGAAGCTTTGGAATTTCATCGGATCGTATCGAGGCGATCGCGGCCCTCCCGCCGCATCAGCAAGAGGCGGTAACCATTCACTACGTCAATGGACTAAGAGTCGGTGAGATCGCAATTGTTGTTGGAGCGCCAACGGGCACGGTGAAGGCGGGCTGTCAGCATGCGCGGCACAAGCTCCGGAATCAACTGCAGTCGGATATTGATCAAAACACCGGACCAAGCGCTCAACGGAGGATCAGAAATGATCGAAGTTACCGTGGACGACATTGCGATCCGCGTCCCACGAAACGAGGATGCGAAGTGGCTCGCCTCGGGAAAAGAATACAAGCTCGGTTTCTTTCGCGCGATTTTGCTCAAGGAAATCGCCGGGACGAGGAATCTTCCGATTTGAGTCGGACCTGACGACGCGACCTGATCGGGATGCAACTCGAACGGATCGAGATGCCGCGGCCGACGACGTTTGATTTGACCAGCAAATGGTTGAGAGCAGCGGAAGCGAGGATTCTGAAGATCGCCGCGAACGAGCTCCGCGGTCGAACCTATATCGCCACCATGTGGCTCGAGACCAATGGCAAAATTCGTGCGGTTGACGCGCGACCGAGCGATGCGATCACGTTGGTGCTTCGGGCAACGGCACCCATCTTTGTGGCGCCTGAACTGATTGCCAATACTAATGCTCTCAGTCGAGCATGCGTTTGAACGATTGGAAGAAGAGCAACGAAAGGCGGAAAACGATGGACTCGCGCAACCCGACACGAGGGCCATGAAGTGGAAATCGTTTCGGGCTCTGCCGCGGGAAGATATCAGCAACGAATGGAAGGACGAGCTGACGAAGGAGGAGCCCGGGAAACCCTGATTCTGCAGATTGTACTTTTTGGCTCAACCGCAGAATCATTGCCCTCATGAGTTCCGGCGGCGAAGATAGACTGTCGTCGAGGGTCTAGCTGTCAAGAAAAGGTTCCACTGTGGAAAGACTCGCCTTTCGTTTGCTCGCTAGCTTCATCGTGATGGTGGCAATGACCGCTGGATGCTCCCATCCAAAGCCGAGTAGTAAGAAGCCTCCATCTCCGCAAAACCTGGATGAGCTGAAAAAGTCGATTTCAGAGATCCTCGCGAGAAATCACATTCCCGGCGTTGGCGTGGCGCTTGTGAACAAGGACGAGGTGGTGTGGACTGGGGGAGTTGGGAAAGCCGACCTTGGCACGGGCCGCGAGGTAAATGCGGATACCATGTTTCGAATCGGCTCGATCACGAAGGGATTTGTCGCGTTAGCTCTGCTGCAGCTGCAGGAGAAAGGAAAGGTCTCGCTCGACGCCAAGGTGCGCGATATTGCCCCGGAGGTTGCGATTGTAAATCCATGGGAACAGACCGACCCGGTGCGAGTTTCCAACCTGCTCGAACATACCGCAGGTTTCGACGATCTCCCGTTGGCGGAACTCTATGATTTTGCCAATGGTCCTCCGGTACCACTCCTGACTACACTTGAGCGCTTCCCCGAGCCACAGCGAGTGCGATGGCGGCCAGGGACTTTCGGCTCCTACTCGAATCCGGGTTACGGAGTCGCGGGTGTCATCGTCGAGAAGATCAGCGGTGAACCGTTCGAAGAATATATCGATGGCAACATACTGCGCCCGCTCGACATGACTAATTCGGATTTCAGCTTGACGCCCACGGTCAAGGCAGGACTCGCGCAGGGCTATGAGTTCGATCCACCCAGGCCAGTACCCTACCTTCCGATTCTTTTGCACTCCGCAGGAGAGCTTAAGTCATCCGCCAACGAGATGGCGAGATTCGTGCGAATGATGCTGAATCG
>JASHPB010000033.1 GCA_030038355.1 Candidatus Binataceae bacterium | reverse complement strand
ACGCAGCCGCGGAGGTGCGCTGAATCAGGAGCCGACTCCCCAACCCAAGTTCGCCAAGGCGCGCGCCGCGACTCCGCGGAGGCGGCTGATCCCTGGCGTCACATGACGCCCGATCAGAAGGAGGCATGAAACCCGATCCCGCCGAGGTCGAGGCCGCGCGCAGACCGACCGCGCAGGCTGCGGCCCAAGCTGCCGAGGATATTTCCGGCAGCGACGCCGACAACGACGGCAAGTCGGGTAAGAGGCTGATGGACTTTTTCCTTACCGACAACCGCAACGCACCTAAGCGAAGCGCGACCAGCACTAGCGGCGCCGGCTTGCTCGACGACGACGGCGAGAGCGGCCGCGCGAGGATTTCATTGCCTATATGACAGACCGCCGCGAGCAGGATGAGCAGTCCGAGCAAGCTCCCCTTTCGAGCGAATCGCCGCCGCCCGAGCTCTACTGCAGCTGAAGAAGGTGCCGATGGATTTTGCCCTCAACCCCGACCAAAAGCTCCTGCGGGAAACGCTCCACGACTTCGCGCTACGCGAGCTGCTGCCCGCTTACGCCGAGCGCGATAGCGATGCTGACCTGCCGCCCGACCTGATCGGCAAGCTCGGCGCGCTTGGATTGCTCGCGCCGATGGTTCCCGCCGAGCATGGCGGCTCCGGACTTGACTACGTCTCGCTGGGCATCGCGCACGAGGAGCTCTCGCGTGGCGATTTCAACGCGTCTTACGTATTGCTGCTGAGCGCGCTCGTCGGTGCGATAATCGCGCGCAACGCAGACCATCGTCAGCGCGCCGAAATCCTGCCCGCGATCTGCCGCGGCGAAGTTATCCCGGCCCTCGGCGTCACCGAGCCCGGTGGCGGCTCCGATGCAGCCCACGTCAAGCTCGGGGCGCGACGCGACGGCGATTCCTACACCTTGAACGGCGAGAAGACTTCGATCTCCTTCGCCGCAAGCGCGAATACCGCCCTCGTCATGGCGCGAACCGGCACGCTCGAGCAGGGCGCACGGGGAGTCAGCGCCTTCTACGTCGATCTCGCATCGCCGGGAGTCAGCCGCACGCGCTTTCGCGATCTCGGCTCGCGCGCGATCGGCCGCGGCCAGATTTTCTTCGACTCGGTACGCGTGCCCGCCGCGATGCGTATCGGCACGGAAGGTGCGGGCTTCATCCAAGTGATGCAAGGATTCGATTTCAGCCGCGCGCTGATAGGCCTCATGTGCATCGGCGCCGCCGAGCAGAGCGTCGAAGAAACCTGCCGTTACGTGGCGGAGCGCGAGGCATTCGGTGGCAGCCTCGCGCGCTTCGAAGGCGTTTCGTTTCCACTCGCCGAGGCGGCGGTCCGACTTCGCGCAGCCCGCCTTCTTTGCTACGAAGCGCTCTGGCTAAAAGATCGCGGCGAGCCGCACGGATGGATCTCTGCCGGCGCCAAGTGGCTCGCGCCCGAGCTTTCCGCGCAGGTGCTGCATCAATGCCTGCTGCTGCACGGCCATCTCGGCTTCAGTCTTGATTTGCCGCATCAGCAGCGCATGCGCGACGTGATCGGTCTCGAGATCGGCGACGGCACTGCGCAGATCATGAAGACCCTCGTCGCGCGCGAGATCATAGGCAAGAGCGCGCGGCCATACTGAGCGCACGAAATCGTACGGAGCCCTAGGATGGCGCAAAGCCGATTCCCGATCGCATGGCAGGCCAACTGGATTTGGGCAGCGCCCATTCCGACCGCGCGCGCTGGCCTCGCACCTGCGGGAATCCCGCGCCGCGAAACCTGGAATCGTTTCTGCTATCTCCGTCGCGCGTGCGATCTTGAGTCCATTGCGCATGAAGTTCCCGCGCGCGTAACCGCCGACTCGCGCTTTGTCCTCTACGTGAATGGCGTCGAGGTCGCGCGCGGACCCGCGCGCTCGATTCCCGCGCGGCTTGCGTGGAGCGAAATCGATTTGGCACCTCATCTGCAGCGCGGCCGCAACGCGATCGCCGCGCTGGTGCGATTTTATGGCGCGCCGATTCCGTGGTGGATCCCGGCCGCGCCAAGCTATCAACTGGGACTCGGCTCATTCGCGTTCGAAGCGCCCGCAATTGGCATCGCGAGCGATGGCTCGTGGAGGGGATGCGCGGCACCCTACAAGCAGGACATCGGGCCGCGCGCCAACCTGCCGATCCCTCCGCTTGAGATCCTCGACGGCGCGAGCGTTCCTCGCGGATGGAACACCGCCGAATTCGACGACCGCGGATGGGAACCAGCCGCAGTGCTCTCCGCCGGAACCTTCGCGCAGAATCGTACACGCATCCCGGTTGAGCCGTTCACCGCGCCGGTGTTCGACAATATCGCGCCGCTCACCGCGATTCCGCTTGAGCTCCGAGAGATCGACCGACGCATCGTCGCGCCGCTCACCGCTGACGACCCACGCGACGCGTATCCTGCGAGCGATTCTGCCGCCGAACGCGGCGACACCGCGATCACCTACGATGCGTCCGCCATCACGCTCGCCACGCCGTGGATCGAAGCGAGCGGCACGCCCGGCTCGATCGTCGATATCTATTGCGGCGAGGATTTGCGCGCGGATGGCCTCGCCGAGATGCATCCTCGCGACTATGCGATGCGCTATCTGGTGGCCGGCCCGGATGCCGAGCGAGCCGACGCCTTCGAAGCGGTCGGCTTCCGCTATCTCACCCTGGTCGCGCGCGGTGGCGCTCGCGTGGGCGCGGTGGGAGCCATCGAGCGCCGTTATCCCCGAATCGGCGTCGCGCACTTCGACTGCGACGATCCCGCGCTCAGCAAGATCTGGCGCGTCGGCGCGCGCACGCTCGAGCTTTGCTCGACCGATGCCTTCGTCGACTGCCCCGGCCGCGAGCAGCGCGCCTGGCTGGGAGACTCCTATATCCATGCGCTGCTCACCTACACCACGAACACCGACTGGCAACTCGTGCGGCGTCATCTTCGAATAAGTGCCGATTCGCAACGCGGCGATGGGCTGCTCGCGATGGTCGCGGCGGGCGATGCCACCTTCGTCGCGACCACGATTCCCGATTACTCGCTGCACTGGGTGCGTGCGCTCGCGCGCTACTACGAATACTCGGGCGACGAGGTTTTCGTTCGCGAGCTGCTTCCGGTCGCGGTCGCAGTCCTCGATGCGTTCGAGCGCTACCGCGCGCCCGATGGTGTGATCCGCCGCATGCCGGGCTGGATGTTCATCGACTGGGCGATGGTCGATAAGAGCGACGCTACTGCGGCAATCGACGCGCTATATGCCGCAGCGCTGAACGATTTTGCGACTCTTGCTCGTGTTGTGGGCGACTCCGCGCGAGCCACTGAAGCGGAAGCTCACGCCGCGGCCACGCGCCGCGCCTTCGAATTGTATTGGGATGAAAGGCGCGGCGTGTACGTCGACGCTGCTGATGAGAACGGCGCGCGCCGCCGCGTGAGCCAGCAAACCAACGCCGCCTCGATCATTGGTGGATGCGCGCCGAACTCGCGGTGGCCGCGCATGCTCGATTACATCTTCGACGAAAGCCGGCTCGCGATCACACCGACTATCTCCGACAACCTGATGGCCTACGTGCGGCAGCAGATGGATCCCGCCGAGCACATGCCCTTCGACGCCGAGCGCAACGTGGTCGCCGCGCAGCCGTTCTTCTCGCACTTCCTGCATGAAGCCCTCGCCCGCGCCGGCCGCCGCCATCTGATTCCCGAGCGATGCATGAAATGGTGGCTGCAGATTGAGCGCGGCGACAGCGCCTTCGAGGAATACTGGGATGCGCGCGCCGGCACTGGGAGCCGATGCCACGCTTGGTCCGCCACTCCGACCTTCGACTTGACCGCCCACGTGCTCGGCGTGCGTCCGACGGCGCCTGGCTTCGCGCGCGTCAGGATTGAGCCGCACTTCGGCCGGCTCAAGCATCTGGAGGGCCGCGTGCCGACTCCTCGCGGCATGATCGAAATCGCGCTCGATCGCGACACTGGCGGTTGGATCTCATTGCCACCGCCTGCGAAAGCCAGCGTGCGCTTCGACGACGCGCCGCTTGCGGACGCCGACTTGCCATCGGGAACGCACACGATCCGCTCACGCTGAGCGCATGGAGAATGCTAAGAATCGACCACTGCGCCGGTCATGACGATGCTATCTCCATATCGCGTCCTCGACCTTACCACCGAGCGCGGACTGCTGTGCGGCCAGATGCTCGGCGACCTGGGCGCCGACGTTATCAAAGTCGAGCCGCGCGGTGGCTCGCCCGCTCGCATGATTCCGCCGTTCGTCGACGATCGGCCGGATCCTGACCGCTCGCTTTACTGGTGGGCTTACAACCGCAACAAGCGATCGATAACGCTCGACCTCGAACGGAGCGAAGGCGGCGAGCTCTTCAAGCGAATTGTTGAGCGCGCGGACTTTCTGATCGAATCGTTTGACCCCGGGTATCTGGCGCGGATCGGCCTCGGCTACCACGTTTTGGCTGCTATCAACCCCCGGCTGATCGAGGTTTCGATTACCGCCTTCGGCCAGGATGGACCGAAGGCCAATTACGCCGATGCCGATCTGATCATCATGGCGGCCGGCGGTCCGATGATTCTGACCGGCGACGACGATCGCCCTCCGGTCCGCGTCTCCGTGCCGCAAGCCTATCTGCATGCTGCCACCGATGCTGCAATCGCTGCTCTGGCAGCTCATCATGAGCGAGTGACCTCGGGCCTCGGCCAGCAGATCGATGTGGCTGCGATTCAATCGGTCGCGATGGCGACTCAGTCGAACGTGCTGGCCGCGCCGCTCGGCGCGCAGGAGGCGCGGCGCATGTCGGGCGGAGTCAAAGTCGGGCCGCTGCATGTTCCGCTGGTCTGGCCCACGCGCGATGGGTACGTGGCGCTCACGTTTCTATTCGGCTCGGCGCTCGGCGTCTTCTCGAAGAAGCTGATGGAGTACCTCTGCGAGCGGGGTTTCTGCGACGAGGCCACCCGCGACAAGGACTGGATCGGTTTCGGCGAGAATCTCGCGAGCGGCAAGGAGCCGTTAAGCGAATTCCATCGCGCCAACGAAATCGTGCGCTCGTTCACCAAGAGTCACACCAAGACCGAACTACTGAAGCTCGCCGTCGAGCGCGGAATACTCGTCACTCCGCTCACCACAGTCGAAGACGTTGTGCAGAGTGAGCAGCTTGCCTCGCGCGGCTATTGGCAAAACGTGCAGCATAACGAGCTGAAGCGCACGATTCGGTATCCGGGACCCTTCGCGAAGTTCAGCGCGACTCCGGTCGAGTATCGGCTTCGACCACCGCTGGTCGGCGAACACAATCAGGAAATTTTTAGCCGCGAACTCGGTCTTAGCGCCGATCGGCTCGCCTCGCTCAAGCGCGCCGGGATCATCTGATGGCTCAGCGTCGACCACTCGAAGGAATCAAGATTCTCGACTTTATGTGGGTGATGGCCGGGCCGGCCAGTACCCGAATCCTCGCCGACTACGGCGCGGAGGTCGTGCGCATCGAATCGCCAACCCGAATCGATACTGCTCGCACGCTGTCGCCATACAAGGACAACACTCTCGGTCCGGACAGCTCCGGCCTGTTCAACAACTGCAATGCCGGCAAGCTCGGCCTGGTGCTCGATCTCAAGAGTCCGCGCGCGAAGGAAGTCATCTCCGACCTCGTTCGCTGGGCCGATGTGGTTACCGAGTCGTTCTCGCCGCGCGCGATGCGCGGGTTCGGGTTGGATTACGACGTGCTTCGCGCCATCAAGCCGGACATCGTCATGCTGAGCAGTTGCCTGATGGGTCAGACGGGGCCGCTCGCGGGGATCGCCGGGTTCGGCAACATGGCGGCCGCGATCTCGGGCTTTCACAATCTCACAGGATGGCCCGATCGCCCGCCCGCGGGACCGTTCGGTGCGTACACCGATTACGTTTCACCACGTTTCGCCGCGGTGGCGATTCTCGCCGCACTCGACCATCGGCGCCGCACGGGCGAGGGACAGTACATTGACCTGTCGCAGGCCGAATCCTCGCTCCATTTCCTCGGCCCCGCGTTGCTCGATTACACGGTCAACGGCCGTTGCGACGAGCGCGCCGGGAATACCGATCCACGCTTCGCACCGCATGGCGTATATCCCGCGGCGGGCGAAGATCAGTGGGTGGCTATCGTGTGCCGCGACGATCGTGAGTTCGCGAGCCTCTGCGATACCATGAGCCGCGACGAGTTGGCTTCCGATCATCGCTTTGCGCGGGCGGCCGAGCGACTCAACCACCGCGCGGAACTCGACGAGCTCGTCGCGGCGTGGACGCGGACTCTCGCTCCTGAAGTCGTAGAAAAGACACTTCAAGCGCGGGCCGTCGCGGCCCATCGCGTACAGAACAGCAGCGAGATTCTTGCCGACCGCCAGTTCCAGTATCGCAAGCATTTCGTCGAGCTCGAGCATCCTACCCTCAGTCATTTCACGGTCGAAGGTCCGCGCGCGCTTCTGTCGCGCACTCCCGCGGAGGCGCGGCGTTCGGCGCCGACGCTCGGCCAGGACAACGCCTACGTGCTGGAGAAGATTCTCGGTTACAGCGAGCAACGAATCATCGATCTCGTCGTCGCCGGATTGTTTGGTTAGAGCAAAGCTACATGCGAAATCGCTCGTGGCTCTAATGCTCGCGCTTTAGTAAATCCTCTCAAGAGGCCGGCTTGGCCCGAAACAACATGCTGAAAGGTATCGACCACGTCGTCATCGCGGTGCCGGAGCTGGAAGAAGCGAGCCGGCACTATGCCAGCGTCGGATTCAACGTGGTGCCGGGCGGCAAGCATTCGATCGGCACGCACAACGCGCTGATCGCCTTTCGCGACGCCACCTACATCGAATTGATCGCGTTCCTCACGCCCATCACGGGTCATCCATGGTACAATGCGCTGCAAACGGGCGGCGGCCTGGTCGACTTCTGCATGATGACCGACGACCTCGAGGGCGACGTGGCCGCGATGGTGCGCGCCGGCGCTACGATGGGCGCGCCTTCATCGATGACGCGCAAGCGGCCCGACGGCTATGAGCTGAGCTGGGAGCTTTCGATTCCCACGGCGCCGTGGAATGGACGCGTTCCCTTTCTGATCCGCGATCACACTCCGCGCGCCGAGCGAGTGCCGCGCGAGCATGAGCATCCGAACGGCATCGCGGGAATCCGCGGCGTGACCATTGCCGTCGCCGACCCCGAGGCGACGTCGGCAATTTATCGAGGCGTGCTCGGCGCGGCCGGCGAAAAAATGGAACGCCACGATCTCGACGCCGCCGGAATCGCTTTCATGATCGGCCCGCATCGCGTCGAACTCGTGGCGCCAAAGTCCGACTCGAGTCCAATCGCGAAATGGATCAGGGCGCACGGCGAATCGCCCTTCGAAGCCAAACTGATCCCCACGCTCCCCGCCAGCGAGCAGATCGATCCGATCCTGCTGCGCCGCGCGCGTCTCGGCATCGCGTGACGCAATCGATGGCGAGCAAGATCAGCTTCGGATTCACCGTTCCTCAGCGCGGCCTGTTCTTTGGTGTCGCGAGCTGGCCGGAAATGCTCGCGATGGCTCGGGAAGCGGACGCCAATCCGTTCTTCGATTCGGTCTGGGTTGGAGACAGCGTGATGGCCAAGCCGCGGCCGGAATCGATCGCGTTGCTCGGTGCGCTCGCGTCGGCAACCTCGCGCCTAAAGCTCGGCGTCGGATGCATGGCAAGCTTCCCGATTCGTGATCCGATCCTGTTCGCCTACCAGTGGGCAACTCTCGACCTGGTCTCCAACGGCCGTATGCTGCTCGCGGCGTGTACCGGAATTGTCGCGGGAGGAGTGAGCGCACGCGAAGGGGGAGTGTGGGGCATTCGCGATGCTCAGCGCGGCGCGCGCATGGTCGAGAACATCGAGATTTGCCGCCGCCTGTGGAGCGCGGACAACGTCCGTTTCGCCGGCAAGTTCCGATCCTTCGATGGCGTGACGATAAGTCCGCGGCCGAAGCAGACGCCGTGTCCGATTTGGATCGCGGCCAATCCTCCGCCCGCGCAGTGCGAGGTGCCGATGCGCCGCGTCGCGCGGATCGCCGACGGCTGGATGAGCGTGCAGATTTTCCCGCAGATGTTTGGCGCGCTGAGACGGCGGCTCGATAGTTACCTCAAGGACGAGGGCAAGGACCCGGCCGCGTTTCCCAACATCGCATATCACAACGTCAACATCGGAACGGACCGCGCGGCGTGCCTCGCCGAGTCGCAGCGATTCCTGGACGAGTACTATGGACCAGTGTTTGCGCCGCAGATGGTCGAGGCGTGGACTGCGGCGGGCACGCCAGATGAATGCGCGGCGAATCTTAGTGGGCTCGTCGCCGATGGCGCCAAAGCGATCACCTTGCGCATCACGTCGTGGGACCAACGAGGCAATTATCAGCGACTCGTGAATGAGGTCCTGCCACGCGTGATCGGCTAGGCGCAAACCCGAGCGCATCATCGCGGCACGTGTAGTAGCATTGCGGGCGCATGGCTTCGCGATGGTCCATCCCCCGTATCGTAATTGGCGCAACCGGCAGCGGTGTCGGCAAAACCACCGTCAGCGTGGCGCTGATGGGCGCGCTGCGTGCGCGAGGGCTCCGCGTCGCCGCGTTCAAAGGCGGTCCGGACTATCTCGATCCCAGCTATCACGCACGTGCGATTGGCGGACCCTCGCACAACCTCGACGGCTGGATGATGGGGCGCGCGGGCGTGCTCGCGACTTTCGAGCGCGCGGCAGCGAACGCAGATGTTGCGGTGGTCGAAGGCATGATGGGCCTCTTCGACGGCGCGACGCCAACGACGGATGAAGGATCCACGGCGGAGATAGCAAAGTGGCTTGCTGCTCCCGTGCTCGTGGTGTGCGACGCGTCAGGCATCGCGCGCACGGTTGATGCGATCGCCGCCGGCTTTGCGCGCTTCGATTCATCAACTCGCGTTGCTGGTCTCATCTGTAATCGCGTCGGCAGCCGTGGTCATCTCGATCTGCTGCGCGCGGCCAAGCCCGAAGTTCCTGTTCTCGGGGGATTTCCGCGCAGCGCGGAACTCGCGTTCCCCGAGAGACACCTTGGACTGATGAGAGCAGACCGCGCGAGCATGCCCGACGAGAAATTCGCAGCCTGGGCGCGCACCGCCGAGGAGTGGCTCGAACTCGACGAAATTGTTTCGCTCGCCGCGTCGGCGCCTGCGCTCGAACGCCATGCGCATGAGGCATCGGCCGCACCGCTCGAGTGCCGAATCGGAATCGCCTATGACGAGGCCTTTCATTTCTATTACGAAGACAATTTGCGCCGGCTCGAAACGCTAGGCGCTGAGCTCATCTATTTCTCACCGACGCGTGACGAGAAATTGCCGGAGGTCGACGGTCTGTATTTCGGCGGCGGCTATCCCGAGATGATGGCACTGGAACTCGCGGGCAATCGCGCGATGCTCGACGCCGTGCGCGAGTTCGCGCGGCGCGGCGGACCAGTCTACGCGGAGTGCGGCGGCCTGATGTATCTCGCCGAGGGCATCCGCACGCTCGACGGCGTTCCACATGCGATGGTGGGACTTGTCCGCGGCGTCGCGGTGATGTGCGAGCGCATGCAGGCGCTAGGCTATGTCGAGGTCGAGACCCGCTCGGCGTCGATTCTAGGCGCGGCGGGCCTCACGTTCCGCGGGCATCAGTTCCGCTACTCGAGGCTGGAAACCGGCGGTGGCGAGAGCCCGGTCGATCGCATCTACCGCGTAACACCGCGATGGGGCGGCACGCCATTCGCCGAAGGATATCGCACCGGCAACGTTGTGGCTTCGTACGTGCACGCACACTGGGCATCCAACCCTAAGAGCGCCGAAGGATTCGTCGCATCATGCAAACGCGCGCGCGAACGCTGATGATCCAGGGCACGGCGTCGTCCGTGGGCAAGAGTCTGCTGGTGACGGCGCTCTGCAGGATTTTCCGTCAGGATGGCCTCCGCGTCGCGCCGTTCAAATCGCAGAACATGGCGCTCAATTCCGCGGTCACGCCGGACGGGCTTGAGATTGGCCGCGCACAAGCGGTGCAGGCCGAGGCGGCGGGGATCGCGCCCACGGTTGAGATGAATCCGATTCTGCTGAAGCCCGAACCAGGCATGCGCTCGCAAATCGTGATGATGGGACGCGTCGCCGGGACTATGAATTGGCGCGAGTATCATTCGCGTCGGGAAGAATCGACGAAGGTTATCGCCTCGGCTCTGCAAGGCCTCCGCAGCCGCTACGACCTGATTCTGATTGAAGGAGCAGGCAGCCCCGCGGAAATGAATCTTCAGCATCAGGACATCGTGAATATGTATGTCGCGCGACTCGCCGATGCGCCGGTGCTGCTCGCGGGCGATATCGACCGTGGCGGAGTATTCGCGCAGCTCGTCGGCACGCTGGACCTGCTCGAGGCGGAGCATCGCGCGCGAGTGGCCGGACTCATCGTCAACAAGTTCCGCGGCGAGCCGAGTCTCTTCACGCCGGGCGCCGAATTCCTCGAACGCCGATGCGGCGTGCCGGTGCTCGGTGTGGTGCCATTCATCGAGCGCCTCAGGATCGCCGACGAAGATTCGGTTGCTCTGCAGCAGCGGCCGCGCAACCGGAGCAACGCCGCTCTGCTCGACATCGCCGTCATCAGCCTCCCGTCGATTTCAAACTACGACGATTTCTTGCCGCTCGAGCACGAAGGCGGTGTCAGCGTGCGCTTTGCTGATGACGCTGCCGGTGTCGAAGATGCCGACCTCGTCATAATTCCCGGCTCGAAGAGCACGGTCAACGATTTGAACTGGATGCGGCGGCATGGATTTGCTGAGGCGATCGCGAAACGCGCGGCGGACAATCGGCCCGTCATTGGAATCTGCGGTGGATGCCAGATGCTCGGCGCAAGGATCGACGATCCCGAGCGAATCGAATCACATCAATCGGCCCTCGAAGGACTTGGGCTGCTCGGGATCGTCACCCGCTTCGAAACCGTAAAGCGAACTACCCGAGTACGAGCGCAAAGCGCATGCCGGTCGTTTCTCACCGCGGAGGTCTCGGGGGAACGGCTCGATGGTTATGAGATTCACATGGGCCGCGTCGCGCGGCTCGAGGGAACGCGCGCGGCATTCCGGATTGTCGCGCGCAACGGAGAACGAGCGGCGGAGTTGGACGGTGCAGTGAGCGAGAGCGGCGCGATCGTCGGCACGATGATTCATGGAATTTTCGAAAACGACTCGATACGTGCGAGCCTTCTGCGGGCGCTGGCAAAGCGGCGCGGTCTCGAGTGGCAGAAGCGCCCGGACGCTGCTCCCGCGCGCGACGCTGAATACGATCGATTGGCGACCGCGGTCCGCGCAAGTTTGGATATCAGTGCAATTCGGCGCATCGCGGGAATCGCCTGAGCACCCAAGACAATCGGACGCCGACCAACTAAAATCGCGCCATGAGCAGCCACGCGCATCGCAGGTTCCCCGCCGATTTCCCCGCCGCGCCGCTGACGCTCGAGGGCTTCAGCATCCTTCATCAGATGTTTCGCATTCGGCGCGCCGAGTGGCGGGCGCTCGAAGCTACCAAGCGTGACCGCGCGATCGCGCAAGCATCGGCAGCGTTCGACGAAATGGCGCGGCGCGAGGATGGCGAATCGGCGTTGTTCGCCGAGCTGGGTCATAAGGGCGATGTGATGGTCGTCCATTTCCGCCGGAGCTTCGACGAGCTCGGCGAAGCCCAGCGCGCGGTCGGCAAGCTCGCGCTCAGCGACTTCCTCGAACCCACGAGCTCCTACGTTTCCGTGATCGAGATCGGCCTCTATGAAGCGTCGCTCGCGCTCTTCGAACGGCTCTTCGAACTCGGCATCAAGCCGCGCACGGAGGAATGGCGCGCCGAGATCGATGCGGAGACTTCACGGCAGCGGAACAAGATCATGCCGCGGCTTTTCCCGCCAATCCCTGAGCGCCGCTATCTCTGCTTCTATCCGATGGACAAAAGGCGCGAGGGCGACGATAACTGGTATCGCCTCTCGATGGGCGAGCGTCGGCGCTTGATGCACGAGCACGGGTTGGTCGGCCGCCGCTATGCCGGCGAAGTAACGCAGATCATTTCAGGTTCGATCGGCTTCGACGATTGGGAATGGGGCGTTGATTTATTCGCCGACGATCCGCTCGTCTTCAAGAAACTCGTTTATGAGATGCGCTTCGACGAGGCGAGCGCCGGCTATGCGAAGTTCGGCCCGTTCTACATCGCGATTCGCATGAAGCCCTCGGATTTGGCTTCAGCGTTCGCCGTCTGAGCGCGGCTCGGCGTAACAATCCGCGCTTGCGGGCGCGCGACTTTTCTGATTTGACGGCCAATGCAGTGATTCGAGGAGGTACGCGATGATCACGCGCGGCGACGATTTTCCGATTCACCAGACACCCGAGCCCGTGCAGCAGGTCTTCACCAGCGATCGCAATTTCTACGATCGCTTTTTCTTCAACGGCTACTGGCGCGACGGCGCACCTTACTTTGCGGTCGCGCTGGGCCTTTATCCGAACATCAACATCATGGACGCCGCCTGCAGCATCGTCGCAGATGGCGTGCAGCATTGCGTGCGCGGCTCGCGCGTGCTCGGCGCCGATCGAATGGAGACCCAGGTCGGGCCGATCTCGATCGAGATCGTGCGTCCGATGGAAGCGATTCGCATACGCGTTGAACATCCAGAAGTGCGCGCCGACCTGATGTTCGAAGCACGCGCCGGCGCGATCGAGGAGCCGCGCTTCACGCGCCGCAACGGCCCGAGGATAATCATGGACCTCACGCGCTTCACGCAACACGGCGGCTACAGCGGCAAGATTAGCGTCGGCGGACGTACCTACGATGCCACGCCCTCGAGTGTGTGGGGCTCGCGCGACCGCTCCTGGGGCGTTCGTGGCATCGGCCCGCAGGATCCGGCGGGCGTGCCGGGCGTCGCGCTGCCGCAGTTTTTCTGGTTGTGGGGTCCGACAAACTTCGAGGACCTCTGCACCCATTTCGATATCAACGAGAATGCCGACGGCTCGCGCTGGCACGAGTTCGGTGCGATCACCGACGCGAAGCGCGGCGCCGATCTAAGAGTCGCGCACGCCGTGGAGTGGAAAATCGATTACAAGCCCGGCACGCGCCACGCGCGCAAGGCCGACTATCTCGTGCAGCTCGGGTCAGGCGGCGAGTATCGCGTCGAACTGACGCCGCTCTACAACTTCTACATGAACGGCATCGGCTATTTTCATCCGAAGTGGGGACACGGAATGTACGTCGGCGAGAACGTGTCCACTTACGATTCGTTCCAGACCGCGGAGGTTAACGAAAAGGACATCCTGAATCAGCACGTCCAGGCCGTGTGCAAGGCGAAACTAGGTTCGCGCGAAGGCATCGGGATTCTCGAGATGATTGTGCTCGGGCCCCATCAGAAGAGCGGCTTCAGGGAATTTCTCGACTTGCACCCGTGATACGTTAAGGCGCGAAGGATCAGTCGTGAAGTGCACGCACTGCGAGGCCGCGCGCAACTGAGGTAAATTCGTTGCCCATCCTGATGCGCGCGGCCCCGAAGCGCTCGATGAAGATGCGCCGCACGGCAGGCACCAACGACGACCCGCCGGTAAGGAAGACGCTGTCGATTCGATTGCGATCGATCGCCGCGCGCGCGAGCAGGCCGTCAACGCAGTCCGCGATCTCGCCAAGGTAGCGCGCGATCCAGGCCTCGAACTCCACGCGTGCAACGAGCGCGCTGATAGCGATCGGTGGATCATTGAACTCGAACGGCGCGGACTCAACATCTGAAAGCGCGAGCTTCGTGCGCTCGACCGAGCGGAACAGGTAATAGCCCAGATCATAGTCGACGACGCGGATGAAGGCGGCGATCCTTTCGGGCGATAGCGAGAGGTGCTCCAACTCTTCGAGCTTCGCCATCGTCGCTGGTGCCTTCAGAATCGAAAGGTAATGCCATCGCTCGAGTCGAGTGTACGGCCATGTCGGCGCGGGCAGGATAGTTCCGTATGGCGAGCGATACCTGCTGCCGCGGCCTAGAGCTGGCGCGACCACCTGGCGCATGATGCGTCCGTCGAACGCGTCACCCGCGATCGCGACACCGTCGTTGCCGAGAATCTCGTATTGTGGCCGCGCATCGGCGCGCGCGGGCGTGAGCCTTATCAACGAGAAGTCGCTGGTGCCGCCGCCGAAATCGCCGATGAGCACTACCTCCTCGCGATCGATGCGGAGCGCGTAGTCGTACGCTGCGGCGACCGGCTCGTATTCGAAGATCACGTCCTCCCATCCCGCGCGGCGGATCGCGACGTCGAGGCGGCTCCGCGCGAGGTTCTCATCCGCCGTCACCGACGACGCGAAATTCACCGGCCGCCCGACGACCACGCGCGGCGGCAGAGCGCCGAATTGCGCGATCGCCGCATCACGCAGCGCGGTGAGAATCGGCGTGATCAGGTCGCCGAGCGTGTAGTTCTCGCCCATGATGTCCGTGCTCTCGAAGGTTCGATCGGCGAGAAACGATTTCAGCGACTGGATGAGCCGGCCATTGCCGCCGGCCCCAAGGTAGCGTCGAATCGCGTCGTTGCCGACGGCGAGCGCTTGCTCGGTGCCGCCCGTCTCCTCAATCGCCTCGAAGAAGAGGATCGAGCGAAAGGTCTCGGCGAGCGCCGCGCCTTCGCTTGCGCGAAAGCTCGCAAGCCGCGGCTCACCGTCACCGTCGACGATCGCGATCGCGCTGTTGGTGGTTCCGAAATCGACCCCGACTGCGCGCACTCCGTTGCTCATGAATCGTGTGCCCTCATCGCATCAGCGTCGCGGCCCTCGCGATCCTTGTCAACGTTGTGGTTCCGGCATATGATTGCCAAAGCATAGGGATGACGAGAGAAATCGTTATCTTGGGCATCAACGAATCGCGGACGAGCAAACCTCGCCCGCTTTCTTTTTCACCGCGAGATGCGGAGGCGCGCAATGGCGAGTGAATTTTCAGACCGCGACGTGGCACTGCATTGGAACCAGAACGCCGAGACCTGGGCCGCGAACGTGCGCGCAGGATGGGACATCTATCGCGATCACTACAATAATCCTGCGTTCCTCGAATTCGTGGGCGATCTCAGCGCTATGGAGGTGCTGGACGCCGGATGCGGCGAGGGTTACAACACGCGGATCTTCGCGCGGCGCGGCGCGCGGATGACGGGCGTCGATCTTTCGCCGAAGATGCTTGAGCTCGCGCGCGTAGAGGAGCGCCGCGAAGCGCTCGGCATCCGCTACGAGCTGGCATCTTACTGCTCGATGCCGATGTTGGCCGATGAATCCTTCGGTGCGGCCGTATCGACCATGGCGCTGATGGACGGCCCCGACTTCCCCGGTGCGATGGGCGAGATTCGCCGCGTGCTGAAGCGCGGTTCAGATCTGATCTTCAGCATCCTGCATCCGTGCTTCTCGACGAAGGGCTTCGCTTGGGTTCGCACCGAGAGTGGAGAAGATCGACTGACCGTGGGCCACTACTTTGACGACACGGCGCGGGTCGATCGCTGGAGATTCAACGCCGCACCGAATGCCGCCGAGAATCCAGACTTTGCGATTCCGCGTTTCGACCAGACGCTCTCCTTCTACGTGAACAACCTGATTGAATCGGGATTCGTGCTGCGCGCGATTCACGAGCCGCGCGTCACCGAAGCCGCGGTCATTGCACACCCCGCATTTGCCAAGTGGCGCGCGCACGTGCCGCTCTTTATCTACTTCCGCGCGACCAAGTCATAGTGCACTCAGCACTCGCCTACTTCTTCATCGCGCACCGGGTTTCGTGCGAGACTCGGATTATGGGTGTCAGAGCTCTACGCAAGCCCCTCGCGCTTCTGGTCCTGCTGGCGGTCTCGTTCGCAGGCTGTGACTCAGTGGTGGGACAGGAGTATCAGCCGATGCCGCCGTCGGCGAGCAAGAGTGTGATCTACATTTACCGGCCGTGGCACTTCTATGCGTCGGGCACCTCGCCCCTGATTACCTGCGGGCAGGATAGTATCGAGCTCGAAGCCGGCGGCTATCACACCTTCTATAATGACGCCGGACCGATCGACTGCAGCGCCGTGGGCTCTCCTAACGCGGCGCTGAAGTTCACCGCCGATCTGGGCCGCTCATATTACGTGCGCGAAGAGATCAAGGCCGAGGGCGTGCATCTCGCGATAGTCGATCCTGATATCGCCAAGAACGAAATCACGGCCTGTCGCCTGCAATCGGTCGCGAGCGCGCCGACGCCGCCGCCCCAGCAATAAGGAGAAGCAGAGATGCCGCGAATCGTGAGCTTGCTGCCGAGCGCTACCGAAATCGTTTGCGCGCTTGGTTTCGAGCGTGACCTGGTCGGCCGCTCGCACGAATGCGATTTCCCGGCATCGGTCGAGCATCTACCCGCGCTGACCGAGCCCAAATTCGCCCCGAAAGGAAGCAGCGCCGAAATCGATCGCGATGTGAAGAAAATCGTGGGCGAGGCGCTCGCGGTATACCGCGTCGACACAGCAATGCTTCGCCAACTGAAACCTGACTTCATCGTCACACAATCGCAGTGCGAGGTCTGCGCGGTCAGCGAGGCAGATGTCGAGGCCGCAGTGGGCGAATGGCTCGGCGTGAAGCCGAAGATCGTGTCGCTCGCGCCGTACTCACTCAATGACTTGTTTGTCGACATACAGCGCGTCGCGGATGCTCTGGGAGCGCATCAGAGCGGCAACGACCTCGTCTCGCGTCTGAAACTTCGGATCGATGCGATCGCGACGCGCGCCAAGGCCGCCGCATCGCGGCCCCGGCTTGCGACGATCGAGTGGCTCGAACCGCTGATGGCCGCGGGCAACTGGATGCCGGAGCTTATCGAGATGGCGGGCGGCACGAATTTGTTTGGCCGCGCCGGCGAGCATTCGCCGTGGATCAAGTTCGATGATCTCGCGGCAAAAGATCCCGACGTCATCCTCGTTTCGCCCTGCGGCTTCTCGATCGCGCGCACGATCGAAGAAACTTCGCTTCTGACACGTACTACGGGATGGAATGACCTGCGTGCCGTGCGTGAGCGAAAAGTATCCGTCGCCGACGGCAACCAGTACTTCAACCGTCCGGGCCCCCGCATCGTCGAGTCGCTGGAGATTCTCGCCGAGCTGCTCCATCCGGAGCTTTTTGCCTTCGGCCACGAGGGTTCCGGCTGGCGCCGGCTCTGAGCGCTACTCCCTCTTCTTCGAGAGGTAGGCGAGCGCTGTCTTCATCGGCGTTAGCTGGACTGCGAACTCCTGCACTAACGGCTCGATGTTGCACGCGTTGTCCGCTGTGACGAAGGTAATCGCGTCGCGCGAAAGCACTGGAGTCGGCAGCATCTCGCCGATGGCCGCTGCGGCACGCATCGCGCTCTGCGGAACGTGCACGATTGGACGACGAACGCCGGCGGCTTCCATGATGGTACGCATCATCTCGTCGAAAGTCATCAAATCCGGACCGCCAACATCGTAGGCCCCGTTCGTGCCCTTGCCTGAAAGCGCGAGTGCGACGCATGCCGCGAGGTCGTCAACGAGAACGGGCTGGATCTTCTGGCGGCCCGTGCCCGGCACCGGAAAAACGGGGGTCAGCCGGAGAGCCTTGACCAAACCGTTGATGACTTTGTCCTCCGGGCCGTAGACCAGCGACGGCCGGAAGATCGTGTAGCTCAGTCCTGATTCGCGGATCACGCGCTCGGCGAGGCCCTTGGCGCGAAATGCAGGATGCTCGCTGTTCTCATCGGCCGCGGCACCGCTGATGTAAATGAACTGCGCGACGCCATTTTGCCGTGCCGCATCGAGCAGCGCGGTCGTGCCGCCAAAATCGATGCGTTCGAATGTGAGTCCGCGCCGCGGATTCTCAACCGGATAGCCGTCGAACTGCGTGGCGTTGACGATTGCGTTCACGCCCCGCAGCGCTTCCTTCAGCGAGACGCTGAGCGTGACGTCGGCCTGTACGAAGTCGCAGTTTTTGATTTTGAATTTCGCGCGCGCAGGGTCTGGATTTCGCGTCAGCACGCGCACGGTTGTTGACTGAATCCCCGCGATGCGCCGAGCGATCGCGCGGCCAATGAAGCCGCTGCCGCCGGCGATCGCAACGTTCCGGCTCTCCATCTGCT
>JASHPB010000286.1 GCA_030038355.1 Candidatus Binataceae bacterium | reverse complement strand
TTCGATAGTGGCTACTATTCGTCATGGGACATGCCAAGCGCGATGCATCCGCAGACGGTTCTCGCGTACGGCATGAATGGCGACGATCTGGAGGCCGATCATGGCGCGCCGTTACGCCTCTATTCTGCAGTGAAACTCGGCTACAAGAACGTCAAGTATCTGACAGAGGTGAACTTCCTGCCCGTGCGAACCGGCGGTTACTGGGAGAACCAGGGCTACGAATGGTTTGCTGGCGTGTGATCTGATTAGCCATTGCCTTGGGTCTTGTTCTTGCTTTTGGCCGCTCGTGCGTCGTTACGAGGTCGCGCCTGTTCCGATGCGGTTGGCAACACCGTGCGCATGCTTTGCCACAGGTACCAGGCGGCCGCGGACCGATAGGGACGCCATCGCTCAGCCAACTTCATGAGGCGCTTGCGCTTCGGCCGCTCGCGCATCCGGTAGGCCTTCTTGATGGCGTTCTGCACGCCCAGATCGCCGGCAGGCATCACATCGGGACGTCCGAGATTGAACATCAGGAACATCTCGGCGGTCCATCGCCCGATGCCTTTGACGCGCGTAAGATCCTCGATGATCTCGTCATCGGTCATCTGCGGAAAGCGATGAAAGTTGAGCGTGCCGTCGCGGATATGCCCAGCAAGATCGCGGATGTAGATCGCTTTCTTCTCTGAGAGACCGGCGCTGCGGAGCTTTTCGATCGGCGTGGCGATGACCTGCTGGGGCTTCGGAAAGCCGTCATTCGAATAGAGCGCGACGAAACGGTTGTAAATTGCGGTTGCCGCGGCTCCCGCCAACTGCTGAAAGATGATCGCACGGGCGAGGGCCTGAAAGCGCTCCGGGCGCGGCGTGATCTTTACCGGACCGACCCGAGCGATGATTTGCGCCATCACCGGGTCATTCTTGCTAAGATGCATTCGCGCGGCACGCGCGTACGCGACGTTGTCAGGCTGCTTTACTGGGCGCATTGAACTGGGAAAATCTGGCACGCTGTCTGCCGCCATTCAATCGATCGCTGCACTGTGAGTTGTGACCATGAGCGAAGACAACCGCATCCCGATGAAAGCGGAGAACCTGCACGAGGGCATGAAGTTCGGCCCGCTTTTCTATGTCGTCTCCAGCGATCAAATCAGGAAGTTCCGTGAGGCGCTCAAAGAAAGCGGCGCATCGGCATCGGACGACGCGGCGGTTCCGCCCACCATGCGACTGAATGATTACGCGCTGCTAATCGCGTCGCGCTTTAAGGGCGGCAAGGGCGGAGTGCATGCCAAGCACTGGTGTGAGTTTCACGAACCGCTGCACGCGGGACAGTCAATCAGGGTCGAAGGTACGATCACAGCCACGTTCCGCAAGCGCGGCAAATTCTACTTCACGCTCGAGTACGAGCAGCGCGACGCCGAGTCCGGCGTGCTGATGACGCGGCAGGCAATCACCTCGGTGCTGCTCAACGAAAAGGGTGAGATGAAATGAGCGAATCGACGGAACAAACCACGCTCGGCGCTGAACTCAAATCCGTGCCGTATCTGCTCGATGACGCCACGGCCGACGCCTACCGGCGCGCATTGGATTCGCCGCCGCGCCGGCGCCTGCCAAACAATATCCACAGCGATCCAGCAGCCGCCTCGCGCGCGGGATTTGACGCGCCGATCGCGGCCGGAGAACAAACGCTCGCAGTCATTGCGGAGTGGCTCGCGAAGAGGTTCGGCGCGCGCTTCACGCGCGGCGGACGAATCGAGGTGACGCTCACCCGGCCGGTATTCTATGGCGACACGCTCGTCTCGCACGCGGTCGCGGCCAAAAAAGAAAAGGGGCTCATGTTGTTGAACATCTGGGTCGAGAATCAGCGCGGCGAGCGCGTGCTGGAAGGTGTCGCGAGGGTTCGCGCCGAGGCCTGATGGTTACAGAACCGGCATTCGATCCGCACGCGTCAGTCGAGGCGCCGCCGCCCACGCGTCGCACGCCGATATGGCGTCGCGCGATTCCCTACGTCGGCACGATTCTCATCTTCGCGTTGATCTTCTGGCGCATCCCACTGCACAAGGTCGGCGACGCGCTGACGCAAGTCCCCGTCGCCCGCTTCCTCGCGCTGTTCATGCCCTACTCGCTCTTTTATTTCGTGATTGATTCGTTCGTGCTGACCTGGGTGGTGCGGAAGTTCAACGCGCCGATGAGGTATCGAGACATCCTGCCGATCCGCGCGAGCATGTACCTGCTCTCGCTTATCAACACCAACCTCGGCCAGGGCGGCGTTGCCTATTATCTGCACCGCAAAGGCGGCATCGGATTTCTCTCAGCGCTAAGCTCGATCCTGTTCATCGCGCTGATGGAGATATACCAGCTCTTTTTGTTTTCAACCCTCGGCGTGATTTTCTACGCGCCGCAAGGCAAGGCGCAGAGCGAAATCGTCGCGATCTTGAGAATCGCGTACCTGATCGCATGGGCGGTGCTTGGCGCGATTATGATCTTCTTCGCCTTCGCGCGTCGCCGAACCTCGATCGGCCAATGGCTCGAGCAAAGCCGCGGTGGATCGCTCGCGCAGACTTTCCTCGCCGCCAAGCCGCTCGATTACTTAGCTGTGCTCGCATTAAAGGCGCCGACCTTTCTCGCCTCGGTGGTGATCCAATATTTTGCACTCGCGATGTACGGGATCGCGGTGCCGTTTGTAAAGTTGATGCTGTTTCTGCCGCTGGTGTTTCTTGCGGCGGCGCTGCCGATCGCCGTGGCCCATCTCGGCACGAGCCAGGCGGCGTGGCTGCTGTTCTTTTCGGGCAATGCGCCGGCGGCAAGAATCCTCGCCTACAGTCTCGCGGCGCATTTCACCTTCATGTTCTGCAACGGCGCGATCGGCTTGCTCTTCCTGCCGCGCGCCAGCCGCGAGCTAACCGAGCTCGGGATCGCTCGCGCCGCCAGCAACGCGAACTAGCCATCGGCCAAAGTACTGAGCCGAGCGGTCGCTCAATCTCACCAGCCGCTCTTCCTCTCTTCGATGACAGCTTCTGCAAGTTGGGCTCTGGGATTTTATCGGTTTATGGGTCCGAAGCCATTTTCGCATGTCGCCGCGTCCTCGGTGAGCAATACCAAGCCTCTCCAAGGCGGGGCGAGACGTTCTTGGTCGCTGGCGCGCTGACGTTTTGCCATAGTTCAATTCTCCGTGATCGCATCGCGGCTGTCGAAGAGGCGCCCGCAACATCACTCAATGCGCGGCGACCCAGACGCGTTCGAAGCGCGACGGGCGCATCGGATTTATTTCATAATCGCGCAGCCACGGCTGACGAATCACGTAGGTCACTGGATAGTAGAGGAAGACCCACGGCGCATCATCAACCGCAATTTTTTCCGCCCGATCGTACAGAGCGTAGCGCGCGCGCCGATCGGTCTCATCCTTTGCGTCGTCGATCAGGCGCTGAAACTCGGGATTGTAGTAGAAGCTGTCGTTGTTCGAGCCCCACTCGCCGCGCGACAGCAGTGCGTCGAGGAAATTCTCGGGATCGGGAAAGTCCGCCTCCCAGCCGGTCATGAAAGCCTGCGCGGTGTGAGGATCACGAATCGCCTCGAGGAATGGCCCCCATGCCACCGGCTTCAGCCGCGCCTTGATGCCGACCTCGGCAAGGTCCTGCTGAACTGACTGCCCGAGCATCAGCAACGTCTGATCGGCGCGCATCCAGAGGTCAAAGCTGAAGCCGCCGGCGAGGCCCGCCTGCTCCAGGAGCGCGCGCGCCTTCTTCGGATCGTGATCGTAGCCGGTAATGGCGGAGTCGTAGCCCGGTAGGTTTGGCGGCAGCACGCCGCGCGCGACGATTCCGCGCCCGTTCAGAAGCGCAATCAGCTTGTGGCGATCGATCGCGTAGCTCATCGCCTGGCGCACACGCACGTCGGTGAATGGCCACATCTGGCAGTTCATGCCGAGATAGCGCGTCGTGACCGTAGTCTTCTTTAGCGTGAGGTCTCGGAGCGCCGGCGTCTTCATCACGTATGGAAACTCTGCAGGCGGAATCTCGGTGACAACATCGAGGTCCCCGGCCTCGTAACGGAACCATTGCAGCTCCGCGCTCGCGCCGAGCGAATCGACGATCGCGTCGAGGTGCGGCAGTCCCTTTTGAAAGTAGTAGGGGTTGCGAAGCAGAACCAATCGTTCACCGCCGAGCCATTGCTTGAGCACAAAAGCGCCGCTGCCTATCGGATGTCGCGAAAAGTCCTCGCCCCATTTCTCGACCTGCTCACGCGGTACCGCCGAAGCGAAAGGCATTGCCAGTTTGTGCGGAAAAATCGGATCGGGTTCGGCTAGATGGAAGATGATCGTCCAGGGCTCGGGAGTTTCAATTCCCGCGACGTGCGATGTGCGATGCGCGATAAAATCCTCGGCGCCCACAATTCGACGATAGTATTCCATGCCGCGCGAGTTCGTCGCGGGGTTCAGCACGCGCTCAAGGCCGAAGCGAAGGTCATCGCTCGTGACGCTGCGTCCGTTGGAGAATCGCGCATCGTGCCGAAGATGAAAGGTGAAGGTCTTCGCGTCGGGCGCCGCCTCCCACGAAGTGGCGAGGTCGGGCTCGAGATCGATATTGTTGTCGCCGTAACGGAGTAGCGTGTCGAAGATTGCTTGCTCGAAGGTCCACGACACGGTGTCGTAGCCGGCCGCCGGATCGAGGGTCGGAATGTCGTCGGCATCTGCGATGTGCAGAATCATCGCGCCTGGTGGGAGATTGAGCGGCGGCGGCCGATCATGACAGGCAGCGGCGAGCGCGATTGCGCCGGCGCAGAGCAGGAGGCGAAGCGTCGCCAGCTTCATTGCTCGCGCCTTGCGAGGAATCCGTAGCCGAGCAGATTGAACCCGAGCACGGCGTAGAAGATCGCGAGGCCGGGGAAGGTCGCGAGCCACGGCGCGGTGCGGAAATAGATCGTCGCCTCTTCGATCATGCGTCCCCAGCTCGGCGCGGGTGGTGGAATGCCGAGGCCGAGAAAGCTGAGCGCGGCTTCGAGGAGCAAGGTCCCCGACACGCCGAGCGCAGCCATCACGATTATTATCGGCATCACGTTCGGAACGATATGCCGTCCGATCAGCCGCGGCGATGACGCGCCGAGCGCAGTCGAGGCGACGACGAAATCGCGACGCGACATCGTGAGCGTCTCGGCGCGCACCACGCGCGCGACCGAGGTCCACGACACCAGGCCAATCACAAGCAGGATCGAGCCGAGGCTCGGCCGCAGCACCGTGACGAACGCCATTGCGAGCAGCAGCACCGGCAGCGATAGCATCACATCGGTGAAGCGCATCAGCGCGAGATCGATGGCGCCGCCAAAGAATCCGGCAGCGAGCCCGATCGCCACGCCAATCAGCATTGTGATCGCCGTTGCCGCGATCGCGACAATCATCGAAATGCGCGCGCCGAAGATGATGCGCGAAAGCACATCGCGCCCGAGTTGATCGGTGCCCATCGGGAACGCGAGCGACGGCGCGCCCGGATCACCGTATGTTGCCGCGACCGCGCGCGTCGGATCGTGCGGCGCGAGCCACGGCGCGAAAATCGCGACCACGAGCAAGCTGATGACCATGGCCGCGCCGAGCGTGTCGATCCGAAACCGCGGCACTAGCGAGTCTCCGCGAGC
This sequence comes from Candidatus Binataceae bacterium, assembly GCA_030038355.1. GTDB lineage: Bacteria > Desulfobacterota > Binatia > Binatales > Binataceae > JASHPB01. The sequence continues at coordinate 7,933 of JASHPB010000286.1, read as the reverse complement.
GAAATTCGCGGGTCGAGCCACACGTAAATGACATCGACCACCAGATTTGCGACCACGATCAGCAGCGCCGAGAACAACACCGTTCCCATGATGAGCGGCACATCGAGGTTGAACACCGCCTCGTACGCGAGCCGGCCGATTCCCGGCCAGTTGAACACTGTTTCAGTGAGCACGACGCCGGAAAGCATGCCGGCGAGGTCGAGGCCCGCGAGCGTCACGAGCGGCAGCAAGGCATTCGCCATCGCATGATGGAGCATCACTCCTGAGCGCGATACGCCCTTGCCACGTGCGGTGCGCACGTAATCTTGCTCGAGAGCCTCGGTGAGATTTGTATGCAAGATACGCGAGTAGTAACCGGCCGAGCCGAGCGCGAGCGTGAGCGCCGGCAGGACGAGGCTGCGCGGACCGCTGAAGCCACCCAACGGGAACGAACGCACGTAGAGGCCGCCCGCGATCAACAGCATCGTACCGAGCCAGAACACCGGCATCGAAACCAGCGCGAGCGAGGTGAAGAGAAGCGCGTGATCGAGCGCGCGACCGCGACTCGCTGCCGCGATCACGCCCATCGCGATTCCGAGGATCAGCGAAAGTATGATTGCAGTGATGGCCAGAACTGCGGTCGCGGGCAGGCGCTCTTCGATCAGCGCGGTCACGTTCTCGCGCCGGATGTACGAGCGGCCGAGGTCGCCGTGCAGCGCGCGATCGAGATAGAGGCCGTACTGAATGTAAATCGGCTTATCGAGGCCCAGCTCGCGGCGAATCGTCGCGAGCGTTCGCGGATCAGCCTTCGCGCCGGCGAGCGTGACTGCAGGATCGGCAGGGACGAGGAATGCGACGGCGAAGGTGATTAAGGAGGTTCCGATCAGCACGACGGCGCCGAAAACAAATCGCCGAGCCAGGTAGGCGAGCATCGTCAGCCCGCGAGCAGGCCACGCGACGTCAGCGCGCGGCTCAAGTTCAGCTCGGCGCGCTCGCGGTGGCGCCGCCGAGTCGGGCTTACGCTGGAATCACTGCCCAGCGCATCGCGCTCATCGCTGGAGAGTTCGGCGAGCACGCCACCCATCACGGAGAGAATGCGCTCGTCTTCTTCACTACGCGGCGAAGCTTTCTCGAGCGCGACCAGATGCGCAAGGAACGCGGCGACCGATGAGTACCTGACGGGAGTCACGCTTCATCCTGCGGTCGCGCCCAGGGGCGATATCGCGAGTCCGATCAGGTAACCAAGCGCGGCCGCTCCCAGCGCGATCAGCATGAAGCGCATTCCCGATCGCCAGCACTGGACGCCGCGCCGCGCGAGCCATCCTTCGAAATATCCAACCGCGAAAAGCACAACGGCGGTCGCGAGCAACGCTCCGCCCAAATCATAATTGGTAACTGGAATCAGCATGTATGGTAGCAGTGGAACGAGCGCGCCGACCATAAACGCAATGCCCATGATTACACCGTCGGCGGCGGGGTTGCCGCCAATACTGCCGCCGAGACCATACATCTTGAAGTCGGCGGTCGAAGTCAGGGCTTCGGGCGAGCTACTCAGCAACTTGACGATTCGATACGAGGCTTCGCGGCTAAGCCCCTCTTTCGCGAACTCCTGCAGCAACGCTTCCTGCACCACGTACGGCCTCTGCGCTGATTGCTCGCGGACGCGACGCAACTCCGCATTCACGACTTCGACCTCGGCGCGCGTGCCGAGATACGCGCCGACGCCCATCGAGAGTGCTCCCGCGGCCGTCGATGCGAGAGCGGCCAACGCGACCTGCGTATGCTGCGAGACTGCGCCGCTCAGCCCGCACAAAACGCCGGCGGTGGTGAGGACGCCGTCCTGGACGCCAAATACAATCTCGCGGACGTTCGAGAGGCGTTCGAAGAGCCGCTTCTGATCTCCGGGTTTGAGCTCGGCCAAGTGCGTCTAGTACTTCCGATCGACAGGCCCGAAGTCGCTGCCGGGTTTCCAATCGGCGGGGCAGAGTTGGCCCGTGCGGATTGCCTGGACGACGCGCAGCGTTTCGGCGACGCTGCGGCCAACGTTGTTCGGGCAGGCGAGCGCGAAGTTCACGATGCGCTTTTCGTTCAGGATGAACGTCGCGCGCATCGCGACCCTTTCATTGTCGTCGTAGATGCCGAACGTGGTCGCAAGCTGGCCGCCCTCGTCGGCGAGCAGGGGATAGTCGATCCCACCCAACTCGCGCGCCCACTCGATGTGACTGTCGATAGTGTCGACACTCGCGCCGACGACTGACGCGTGCTCGGCCTCGAACTGCATCAGCGCGTGTTGGAAGCCGGTCACCTCAGTCGGACAGATGAATGAGAAGTCGTGCGGATAGAAGAACAGTACGATCACCTCGCTGCTGATTTTCGCGAGCGAAAGACTGGATGCTTTACCGCCAATCGCGCACGGCAGATCGAAAGGCGGCGCCTGATCTCCTGGCTTAAGCATTATTCAAATTCGATATCCTGAGCGACTGGCGAAGCAGGCTACTCAATCTCGTAGGTCAACGAAACCGTCGCCGGGATGCTTATCTGTCCTGCCTCGATTGGTGTCGGTTCGTTCATCTTGGCCATCGCCATCATCGGCGCGGCGGAGATTCTAATTGGCGTTACCTGCGCGACCGTGGTCGCTTTAACAACCTGGCCAAGACGGACGCCGAGGGCCGATGCGAGCGCGTCGGCCTGCGCGCGCGCATCCTTGGTGGCGTTCGCGATCGCCTCGCCTCGCGCCTTGGTATCGTTTTTCAAAGTGAAGTTCAGGTAGTTGACGCGGTTCGCGCCCGCAGCTACTGACGAATCGATCAACGGTCCGACGAGGTCGAGCGTCCCGGTCTCGACCGTGATCGAGTTCTGCGCTGTGTAACCGACGATCGTTGGCCGCTCGCGGTTCGGACGTTGGTCATATTCGGGACTTAGCGAGTAGCCGCCGGTCGTGATCGTACCCCTGTCGCCGAGCTTCCCCTTGATCGCGTCTACCACCTTCTGCGCGAGCGCGGCGTTGTTCTGGGCCGCAGCGGCCGCGGTATGCCCCTGCGTTTCGATCGCGAGGTTGATCGTCGCCCAATCCGGCGCGGCGTGCGCCTCGCCGTTGCCGTCAACGACGATCGTCCGCCCCGGTGCGTTGTCGGGATCAGCGGCGAAGGCGGCAGTCGTGACGGTCAAGAGCAGGATCAGAACGAAGCTGGCTTTGGTCCGCATCGAAGCAACTCTCCGATTGGCCGCGCGTCGGCGACGCAAGATTGATTCGCCATGATATTATCCGGAGACTGGACCAGTTGACGATAGCGCCCGCCGCGCATCAACCCGAGATGGCAGAAAAAAACGACGAGAAAAAGGTTACGCCTCGCAGCCAGGACTTTGCCGCCTGGTACAACGACATCATCCTACGTGCCGAGCTAGCTGATTATTCGCCGGTGCGCGGATGCATGGTGTTCCGCCCCGACAGCTTTGCCATCTGGGAGGCGCTGCGCGATGAGCTCGATCGGCGCCTGAAGGCAACCGGCGCGCGCAACGCCTATTTCCCCATCTTCATCCCGCAGAGTTTTCTCCAAAAGGAAGCGGAGCACGTCGCGGGTTTCGCGCCCGAGCTTGCGGTAGTTACCCATGGCGGCGGCAAGGAACTCGAGGAACCGCTCGTGGTGCGGCCGACGTCGGAAACGATCATCAACCATATGTTCGGGCAATGGATTCGTTCGCATCGCGATCTGCCGATGATGCTCAACCAGTGGTGCAACGTTGTGCGATGGGAGATGCGCACGCGGCTCTTCCTCCGCACCGCGGAGTTCCTCTGGCAGGAGGGTCATACGGCGCACGCGACGCGCGAAGAGGCGCTAGAGGAGACGCTGAAAATACTCGAGGTTTACCGCGCGTTCGTCGAGGACTTTCTCGCGATCCCGCTCGTGGTCGGACGCAAGAGCGCGGCCGAGCGCTTCCCCGGCGCCGTCGATACCTACACGATCGAAGGGCTGATGGGCGACGGACGCGCGCTGCAATGCGGTACGTCGCACTTCCTCGGCCAGAACTTCGCCAAGCCGTTCGAGATACGCTTTCTCGGCGACAACAATCAGCTTCAGTACGTATGGCAGACCAGTTGGGGCGTCACGACGCGGCTGATCGGCGCGATCATCATGGTGCACGGCGACGACCAGGGGCTTCGCATCCCGCCAACGGTCGCGGCGACGCAGGTAGTGATCGTACCGATCTGGCGCAAGGCCGACGAGGGCGACAAGGTGCTGGTCGCCGCCCGCACGGCTCTGGAAGCGCTCGAGCGGGCCGGCATTCGCTCGCGCCTCGATGCTCGCGAGGGCCTCACTCCAGGTTTCAAGTTTAACGATTGGGAGATGCGCGGCGTACCAATCCGGATCGAAATCGGTCCGCGCGATGTTGCCGCGGGCGAGGCGGTGCTCGCCCGGCGCGATATAGAAAGCAGAGAGGCTAAGTCGAAGGCGTCGCTCGCATCGATCGCAGAGAGTGCGAAGTCGTTGCTCGACGATATTCAGCGAAGCCTCTACGCGCAGGCGAAGGCCGCGCGCGACGCGACCACGCGCGAACCCGCGACTTACGCGGCGCTCCGCGAGCAGATGGCGGGCGAGGGCGGAGCCGGCTTCGCGATCGCTTATTGGTGCGGCAATCCCGCCTGCGAGACCAAAATCCGCGAGGACACGAAAGCGACCTGCCGCGCGATTCCACTCAATCAGCAGATCGCGGCGGGCAAATGCATCGTGTGCGGCGAATCAGCCGCCGAGCGCGCCTATTTTGCAAAGGCCTACTGACGACGAGCGCTAGCCCAGCGCGTACTTTAACTTCATCGCGGCGCGCACTTCGTCCATCGTCTGTTGCGCGAGCGCGCGGCCGGTGCGCGTTCCTTGGCGGATGATATCGCGTACATCGTCAGGACTCGCGGCGAACTCGACGCGCCGCGCGCGGATCGGTGCGAGGAATTCAATCAACGCCTTGTAAAGCCGCTCTTTCACTTCGACGTCGCCGACCGTTCCTTTGCGATAGCGATCCTTCAGTTCCTCGACCTCGGCCTTATCCGGATTGAATACGTCGTGGTAGGTGAACACGGGATTGCCATCGACGTGGCCCGGATCGGTCGGATGAATCCGGGTCGGATCGGTGAACATCGACATCACGCGTTTGCGCACCATCTCTGGTGCGTCGCCGAGATAAATACAGTTGCCGACGGTCTTCGACATTTTCGCGCCGCCGTCAGTGCCCGGCAGTCGCGCGACTTCGCCGAGCATCGCCTTTGGCTCGATTAACACCTTGTCATATAGTCGATTGAAGCGGCGGACGATTTCGCGCGTCTGCTCGATCATCGGCAGTTGGTCCTCGCCGACCGGAACTAGATGCGCTTTGAAGATCGTGATATCCGCGGCCTGCGAGATTGGATACGTGTAGAAGCCGACTGGCAGACCCTTGGTGAAGTTCTTCTGCTGTATCTCGGCCTTGAGGGTCGGATTGCGCTCGAGCGTCGCGGTCGTGACGAGGTTCATGAAGTAGATCGTGAGCTCGGTCAACTCCGGCACCATCGACTGCACGACGATCTTCACCTTGTTCGGGTCGAGGCCAACGGCAAGATAGTCGAGCGCGACTTCCATGATGTTGGCCTCGAGCATTTCCGGATGCTCGAAGTTGTCGGTCAGCGCCTGGATGTCGGCAATCAGGATGTAGGTGTCGTATTCGTTCTGGAGCGCGACGCGATTCTTGAGCGAGCCGACGTAGTGTCCGAGGTGAAGCGGTCCGGTTGGGCGATCGCCGGTGAGAATTCGTTTTTGCATCAGGAATCAAACAGCGCGCGGAGCGTCGCGAGGTTTTCGACGTCTTCGTGCAGGTCTTCGCTCTTGTCCGTTTCGAGGCACATCGGGATACCCGTGAAGCGCCGGTCATTCAGCAGGCGCCGAAACGCGGCGAGCCCAAGGTGACCCTTGCCGATATGCTGGTGTCGATCGACACGTGAATTGAAGGGCTTCAACGAATCGTTGAGGTGAAAGGCGACCAGCCGCTTCAATCCGACATGTTCGTCGAGTTCGGCGAAAGTGCGATCGTAGCCCTCGTTGGTACGGAGATCGTAGCCGGCGGCGAATGCGTGCTCGGTGTCGAAGCACAATCTCAGCCGTTCGTTTTCTTTCACCGCGTCAAAGATTTGACCCATCTGTTTGAAACTGCGGCCTAGTACCGTGCCCTGGCCCGCAGTGATCTCGAGCGCGACCTTGGTCGAATAGCCTTTGCAGGCGGCGTGCGCCTCGTTGATCGACTTTGCGATCGTCTTGATACCACGTTCCTCGCCCGACCCGACATGCGCGCCCGGATGCGCGACCAGGAACGGCACGCCGAGCGCCTCGCAGCGATCGATCTCGTCAATAAATCCGGCGACGGATTTTTTGCGCAAGGCTTCGTCGGGAGCACCGAGGTTCAAGAGGTAAGAGTCGTGCGCGATCACGGACTTGATTCCGGTCTCCTTCTGATTGCGCTTGAAGGTTGCGATATCCTCGGCGCTGAGCGGTTTCGCGGCCCACTGCCGCGAAGACTTGGTGAACATCTGGATACACTCGCATCCGATGCTCTGGCCGCGCTTCAGCGCCTCACCGACTTGTCCCGCGATCGACATGTGAGCGCCGAGCAACGGCCGCTTCGGTTTTGTCGCAGTTGCCATTAGTCGATTGGAAATTCGTGCCGCGTTTTTCCCACTGATCGCATCGCGATTCTATACGGGGTGAATCCGCGGAAGCGAGAAGTGCCGCGCGTCCAGCGGCGGCGTAGCTTCGCTCTTGCTCTGCCCCGGTGCCTCCCGGTAATTGTGCCAGACGTGAGAGTCCTGACATTTCCGATCGCGGTTTTTGGCGCGGTCGCTCTCGTTGCGTGTGCGAAGGTCAGTCTGCCGCCGCAGGTTGATGTCGCGGAGATTCAGCCGTCGGGACGCGCGGCCAAGCCGCCCGACTGCAACATGCCGGTGCTGCGAAGCGATCCGGCGACGGACTTCCGCAGGGTCGCGATTATCGATGCCACCGCCAACACCTTCGAGAACGAAGGCGACCTGCTGCCCGCGGTCCAGCGGGCGGCTTGCGGAACGGGCGCGGACGCGATCGTGATCACCAAGAGCAAGGCGCAAACCAGCGAGGGCCTGGTCGGTTACTATCTGGGCGCGTATGCGATAGTTTACGGCAAAGTGAGTCCGTCGGTGGTCGAAGGCGGCGCGACATCTTCGCGCTGACCTCGGCTCCCAATCACGGCACCAGCACGCCCGCGCGCATCACGTTGCCGCGATTCTTCCTGCATGATAGTTGCCTAATGGCGGTGGCGAAGCGCGCAATCAAAACGGTCGGATTGGTGGTCAAGCAGGACCGTGCTGAGGCGATCACCGTCGCACGCACGCTCGCGCATCTGCTGCACAACGAGAAGAGGACCGCGATCTCCGAACCCGAGGTGGCCGCCGCGATCGGCGCCGAGCCCCTCGAGCGGCATCATCTCGCGGCCAAGGCCGATCTGATTGTTGTGCTGGGTGGTGACGGTACGATGCTCGGCGTCGCGCGCCTCGTCGCCGGCCGTTCGACCCCGATTCTTGGCGTCAACCTCGGCGGTCTCGGCTTTCTAACCGAGGTTGCAACCAAAGAAGCGAAGGAGGCCCTGGAGCGCATCCTGAAGGGCAACTACGACGTCGATCCTCGCATCATGCTCGAAGCGTCGGTCGAGCGTGCATCGCAGCCGGAAAAACATGACGAGACGTTTCAGGCGCTCAACGACATCGTGGTCAGCAAGGGTCCACTCGGCAGGATGCTGCAGCTCGAGGTGATGGCGGATCACAAGCCGTTCTGCAGCTACCGTGCGGACGGCCTGATTATTTCGACGCCGACTGGCTCGACTGCATATGCACTAAGCGCGGGCGGGCCGATCGTCTATCCGACGCTTGGTGCGATCGTGCTCGCGCCGATATGCCCGCATACGC
>JASHPB010000285.1 GCA_030038355.1 Candidatus Binataceae bacterium | reverse complement strand
GAAATCGACGTGCCCGGCCGCGGCGTCAAACCGATACAGACCGTTGAGGAAGGCGAAATTCTCGGCTGGTCATGGCTCTATCCGCCCTATCGATGGCAGTTCGACGCCCGCGCCCTCAGTCCTGTCCGCGCCATCAAATTCGACGGCAGCTGCCTTAGAAATCGATGCGAATCCGATCACGATCTAGGCTATGAAATCGTGAAGCGGCTGCTATTCCAGGTCCATCAGCGGTTAGAACGCACGCGGCTGCAGCTCCTCGATGTGTACGGAACGAATCGTTAGGAGTTGCATTTTCGACCGCTAGTAAACGTCATGGTTAGCTCCGCCAGGCTGCTCTCCGATCCGATGACGCCGCGCTTTCTCGAGGTTCGGCGCGTGATTCATGAAACCACCGATACGGTCACGCTCCAACTCATTGATCCCCACGCACACGGTTTCAAGCCGGGGCAATTCAACATGTTGTACCTCTTCGGTGGCGGTGAAGTGGCGATTTCAATCAGTGGGGAGCCCGCAAATGCAAGCCGGCTTGAACATACGATTCGCGCCGTCGGTTCGGTCACTAAACCGCTCGCGGCGATTCGGCGCGGCGCGATGGTTGGCGTGCGAGGTCCTTTCGGCAGCGCCTGGCCGCTCGAGGAAGCGGCGCGCCGCGGATCCGATCTGCTTCTCATTGCCGGCGGAATCGGCCTAGCGCCCCTAAGACCGGTCATCTACGAGGTGCATGGCAATCGGAGCCGCTACGGGCGCATGAGCCTGCTATACGGCGCGCGCAATCCGGCCGATCTTCTGTACGCCAAGGAGGTCGTGCGATGGCAATGTCCACCCACTGACGTGCGGACTATCGTGGATCATGGCGACCTCCAGTGGCGCGGACGTATCGGTGTATTGACGGACCTCCTCTCCGAAGTCAATTTCGATCCAGCAAAGACGATCGCGCTGATGTGCGGGCCTGAAGTCATGATGCGTTTTGCCGAGCGCGAGCTGAGTCGTCGCGGCATGGCGGCGGAGAACATCTTCATCTCGTTGGAGCGCAACATGAAGTGCGCGGTCGGCTTCTGTGGCCATTGCATGATTGGCGGTTCCTTCATCTGCAAGGACGGTCCCATTTTCCATTACAGCGACATTGCGCCATTCTTTGGGATCAGGGAGCTCTGAAGTGAGCGCTCGGCAGAAGCAGCGGCGGGCGCGGCTCGCGGTCTTCAAGTTCGCATCGTGCGACGGCTGCCAGTTAAGCCTACTGGACTGCGAGAACGAGCTGCTGACGCTCAGCGAATCAATCGACATCGCTTACTTTCTCGAAGCCACGCGCAAGGCGATTCGCGGTCCTTATGACCTCGCGCTGATCGAAGGCTCAATTACCACGCCGCACGACGCCGAGCGTATCAGGCGAGTCAGAAGTGAATCGCGGTTCCTGGTTACGATCGGAGCCTGCGCCACCAGCGGCGGAATCCAGGCGCTCAGGAACTTCGGCAACGTGCGCGAGTTCGCGTCGATTGTCTACGCGCGTCCCGAATACATCGCGACGCTTGCGACCTCAACTGCGATCGGCGATCACGTAGCAGTCGATTTCGAGCTGCGCGGATGCCCAATCAACAAGCGGCAATTGCTCGAAGTGATCAGTGCTTTCATCGCGCGACGAAGCCCAACGATCCCGGCACACAGTGTCTGCGTCGAATGCAAACGGCGCGGGACGGTCTGCGTCATGGTGGCAGGCGGGACGCCCTGCCTCGGGCCGATCACTCATGCCGGATGCGGCGCGATCTGCCCGTCGTTCGCACGCGGATGCTACGGCTGTTACGGTCCGGACGAAGCGCCTAATGTCGCCTCCCTGATGACGGCATGGACCCAACTGAACAGGCCGCCCGACGCTATTGCGCGTGTCCTGCGCACCTTCAACGCCAACGCACCGGCCTTTCGAAACGCTCTCACCCATGAAAACGATCAAAGTTGAGTACCTCGCGCGCGTCGAGGGCGAAGGCGCGCTTCGCATCAGATTCCGCGGCAACGCGGTGCGCGACGTCGAGCTACGAATTTTCGAGCCGCCACGCTTCTTCGAAGCATTCCTCCGCGGCCGGCACTGCGCCGAAGCGCCCGACATGACTGCGCGAATCTGCGGTATCTGCCCGGTGGCCTACCAGATGAGTGCCTGCGCCGCGATGGAAGATGGTCTCGCGCTCAGCATCCCGAATCATATCCGTGATCTTCGCCGCCTCATTTACTGCGGAGAATGGATCGAAAGCCACGCTCTGCACATGTTCATGCTGCATGCTCCCGACTTTCTCGGTTTCGATGGCGCACTCGAGATGGCCAGGACGCATCGCGACAGGCTCAAGGCGGGCCTCTTGATCAAGAGCGCCGGCAACGAGCTGATTCGCGCTGTCGGCGGTCGCGAGGTGCATCCGATCAACGTGCGGCTCGGCGGTTTCTATTCGCTCCCGCCCGCGTCGGAGCTTCTTGCGCTAGTACCGAATCTCGCGTCAGCGCGCGATCGCGCGCTCGAAGCGCTCGAATGGATGACGTCGTTTGATTTTCCAGGTTTCGAACGAGACTACGAATTCGTCGCACTTCGCGGCAGTAACTCTTACCCGTTCATGGGACGGCGACTGATTTCCAACAAGGGACTCGATATCGTCGCCAACCAGTACGACGAGACCTTCGAAGAACGGCAAGTGCCCTACTCGAACGCGCTGCAGTCAGCGATCAGGGCGCGCGGACACTATGTGTGCGGCCCATTGTCGCGCTTCAACCTGAACTTCGACTTGTTGTCTCCTACCGCGGCCGAGGCTGCCCGGCGCGCTCGAGTTGTGCCGCCGTGCCGCAATTCTTTCAGGAGCATACTCGTTCGCTGCATCGAGACGATTGAAGCCTTCGAGCAGGCGATCGAGATTATCGAGCGATACGACGGCGCTGGTCCAGCATATGTCGAGGCCGATGTGCGTGCTTCGACCGGCTATGGCTTAAGCGAGGCGCCGCGCGGTACCCTTTACCATCGCTATCGCATTGACGACGCCGGGCTTATCACCGACGCGACTATCATCCCGCCGACTTCGCAGAATCAGGCCTCGATGGAAGACGACTTGCGCGAAATAGCGCCGCGCATGCTTGCGCTCGATCACCGCGCAGCGACGCGGCTAGCCGAGCATGTGGTACGCAACCACGATCCTTGCATCTCGTGCGCCACGCACTTTCTCAATCTCACGATGGAGCGGGAATGAGCGGTCGCGCAAAGATTATTGGCGTCGGACAGGATGCGGCAGGCGATGATGCAGTGGGCGCCGCTGTTGTCCGCCGGCTCCGCCTGATGCACCTACCTGACAGCGTGGAACTGATCGAACGCGCAGATCCTTCGCAAGTGATCTCCCAACTTACAGACGGCAGCGAGCGCGTCGTTCTTATCGATGCCGTCGTCGACGGTGGCAGCGGCGGACGCGTGCTTCAAATTGATCCGTCGCACGCAACGGCCTGCAGGGTGCAGACGCTTTCGACCCACGGCATCGGCTTATTCGAGGCGATCGAGCTCGCGCGTACCCTGGATGAAGCTGCAATGCCACGTCAAATCAAAATTGTTGCAGTAACGATAGCGCGACCAAGCCGCTATCGAGTCGAGCTTTCCGCAAACGTCGCGGCCGCGATCTCACCTGCCGCCGACCTGGCGTTCAGCCTCGCAACTGCCTGAATGCAGGCCCGAATCGATGTGTTACCGACTATCACACTTCTGCTAAAGCAATTTGAGGTGGTTTTCGAGCGCTGCGTCGTCAAAATATCACGCGGGGTCGTAGGGTAGTTGCGTGGACCCAATCATTCTGGCCGGTACCGGCAACTTTCCGCTAGCGACCGCGATCGCCAAAGAGCTGGCTCTTTCCCTTGGCAAATGCCCGCTCACGCGATCTCCTGATGGTGAACTGCGCGTGGAAGTTCACAAGGTTCGCGGGCGCGACGTTTTTCTGGTCCAGCCAACCGCACCGCCGCCGGATACCAACCTCGTAGAGTTGCTTTTCATGGCCGATGCGTGCGGCGCTCAGACGCAAATCACGTAACCGCAATCATTCCCTACTTCGGTTATGCGCGGCAGGATAGCTCCAGCAACGGACGAAAGGCGATCGGTGCTCGCCTGATTGCCGATCTGCTCAGAACCGCTGGGATCGGTCGAGCGGTTGCAGTGGACCTACACAGCCGATCCTCAGAAAGCGCCTTTGCGACAGGATTGGAGCATCTCACCTCGGTCCGCCTCCTGAGTGATGCTCTAACTTTGCCACCGAGGGACGCTGTCCTGGTTGCCGCCGATATGGCCGCATTGGCCTTGACCGAGCGCTATGGCCGCACCTTGAATTTGCCGATCGCGATCATAGCGACGGTTCGTCTATCCGATCAGGAAGTCGTGGCACGGAATCTTATCGGCGATGTACGAGGTCGGAGCCCTATAATTGTCGACGACATAATCATAAGCGGCCGAACAATAGAGGCCGCGCATAAGGCTGTAGTCGCGGCGGGTGCAATTCCTAACAATTACCGTCGTGGCCAGTCACGGCTTGTTCGTTGACTCTGCAATTGAACGCCTTGCGGCTTTGCCCATCGGAGCGCCTCGTCGTCACGGACAGCGTTCCCACTCCGCCCGCACTCGAGCCGCCGGTCAAATGCATCAGTCTTGCTCCCTTGCTCGCAAAGTAATTTCTCGTCTCCACGCCGGCGAGCCTCTGGATGATCTCTTGACGAATATGTGAGCCGGAAACTGATCGAGGTAACAGCGCCGGTAGCCAATGAACATACAGACTATAACTTGTTAAGTCTCGCGCCTGATATGAGAGTCGATTCCGCCATACGGCGCTCCTGGGAACGTGTCCATCTCGAAGCCGCTGCTAGTTAACCGTTGCACCTCGATGTCGTATCGTCAGGCCACCTCGGCAATCTGATACTTGGCGATTTTAGCATAGAGTTTCTTGCGAGAGATCTGCAGCCGCTTCGCGGCTAGTACCTTATTGCCTCGCGCATTCTTCAAGGCTCGAGAAATCAACTCACGTTCATTGTCGGCAAACGTCGGTAGCTCGGTCGCCGGATCGTTCGCGACCTTCGATTCTGCCTCCAGCTTATCTACTGCCACTACTTCAGGCGGTAGATCGGCACAGTTGATCAGAGATCCCTTGCCAAAGGTAAAGGCCCCCTCAATCGCGTTGGAGAGTTCGCGAACGTTTCCAGGCCACCGGTAAATGAGCAGTGCCTCCAGAGCCCGCTGCTCGACGCCCTCGACACTCCGGCCATCGCGTCGATTGAACAGACTGATGAAGTGCTCCACCAGTAGCGGGACATCAGCCATTCGGGCACGCAGCGGCGGCACCGTTAGAACAACGGCCTGCAACCTGTAATACAAATCCGCGCGCAGACGACCCTCAGCCAACGCTGCCTTCGGATCGCGGTTGGTCGAGGCAATCACTCGGACGTTCACGGGCTGTTCGCGAGTCGAGCCGACCGGGCGAATGCTTCGTTCCTGGATTGCGCGCAAGAGTTTGCTCTGGGTTTCGGCGCTCATCTCGGTGATCTCATCGAGGAATAGCGTTCCACCTTCGCCAGCGCGGAACAGACCCAAGTGATCGCTCGTTGCACCACTGAAAGCGCCGCGTTGGTAACCGAAGAGCTCGCTTTCGATAAGATCCTTTGGGAGCGCGGCACAGTTCAGGGCGATAAAGGGTGCATTCGCTCGCAGCCCACAACCATGAATCGCGCGCGCCACAAGTTCTTTACCTGTGCCAGTTTCGCCAACGATTAACAGGTTCGCTCGTGCGGTTCCTGCGGCTTCGATACTTTGGTAGAGCCGCCGCATTTGGGGGCAAGCGCCGACGAGACCGTGGAAAGGCGCGCTTGGGGCAGATAAAGGAGCCTCTTGACGCTGAGTCGCGCGAGATAAAGCCGGTCGCGCATCACCACGGAAGTAACCGGCAAGCGTCAAGGTACTTTGCACACGGTTGATGTCGCCGAGTGTTTTCAGCATCGCTTCCGGCAGAACTTTCTCGAACGAAAGACAGCGCTGCACACTGTGCTCCAAAAGCTGGAGTGCGGCGACAACCTCATCCATCCCGGCTGCAGGTAATTCCGCAATGACGTCTCCACGGTCATTCGCCGCGGCCGAAATCTGCGGGATCTCCCGCCGAGGCGCCCCGAATGATGCGAATCCATTGAACGATTCTGGGAGTTCGTATGTCGCAGCTATATTCATGGCGCCGCTCCGTTTGCCCCCCTTCGGCCCGTTTTGCTTCGTCGACAAATGGCTGGCCCCCGGAGGCGGATCCTGTCGCGGGGAGGAGCTTTTGGTCGAACCGCGCCCCCGTGGCTAGCTGAGTCTCCAAGCAATGTAGGACGGCTCAGCACGGGTTGTGCCAGCAAATCTCCGTGGATTTTCGGAGCTCGAATATCACCGAGGTGGGGCGCTGACGCCCCACGTGGGACATGCGATTCCGAGCAATTGAAGGCGCTCAGAGGCCATCACCTATCACGAACTCATGGTCGTCGGCTCGCCTGGGGAATGGCGGCGCGCATTATCTTCGACGTCTTGAGCAGCTCCGCCAGCTCCTTCAGCCCAAGACCGCGAACTACTGCTCCCTTTGATCCAACACCTCGGAGTCGTGTCGAAGAGGCTGTCCGCGAGCCGCTCACTACTGGGCGGGACCACTTTGTAAGTCAGGTCGGTTTAACCAAGTGGACTCCGCCGTTGATGTCAAATCCAACGCCACCTGCCGGTATCACCGCGCTCCGCATCGGTTGCCGCGAGGTCCCCAATCGGAAATCCATCCCCCCAAGTTGATGTCGGGCGTCGCCATCGAATGGCCGACCATTCCGGGAGGCGTCGCGACGTTGGTGACTTGGGTCAGTGCCAGATCGTCCGCAGCTCATCGTTGATCCGCTCGTTGGCGAATCTCCAGCCAGGCACGCGCATCGCGCCGTGCCCGGGGATCGGCGACAAATGATCGGTGAGCTTGACGTGTTCCATAGTTCTCGAGCTGAAGAGTTCGCGGTTCTCCAGATTTGTTTAAACGGTTAGTCGGAGTAATCTCATCCGCTGGCTGTTTCGAATCCTGGTCAGGGCATTGACCAAACTTGCGGGTGAAGCTGCTTTCCTTAGCGTCGGCGTCGCGCAATCGACCGTCAGAGTTGAATGTGAACATCACTTTCCTCGTTGTGATCGTAGTCTCAGAACCGGAAGCACACCGAGCGTATGCCCTATGGCTCTGTGCGTTTCCTTCAGCACTTGTAGAGATGTAGGTCAACGTGAGGCTGCCATCGGGGTTCTGGACTCTTTGTTGTGGTTCACCGAGCTTCGCCTCTACTCCAGACACAGTCGCGACGCCCTTCTGGAAACTGTCGATCTGAGCCTTGATCGACCTGGATTCCAGTCGACTTGGCTGAGTTCGATGCCGCCGTAGTGGTTGCCGCAACAATGTTGGGAATAATACAACCTGACAAGAGCAGACCGCATCCAACTAGGTGACGGATTGCCAACGTGTTCCCCGGCTTGTAGCCTTAGTCGAAGCTGAACTTTTCGTTGGCATCTCTCCTCTTTACTTCTTTGGGCACGTAAGTTTCGTACCTCATTGATCCAAAGAAAGAGCATTAGGTATGCCAGATTTGCTCCAACGTATTTATCACGCCGCTCTAATCGAAGTGGCTCAGATCGCGCCAATTCAAGAACCCGTTGATGCAATTCGATTCAAGCTTTGCCCAGGGCGATCGGTATTTTGAAAATCAGCTCCGCTTTGGATTATCGAGACCCGCTTCTGTCTGCGGTGAGATTGAGATGACTCAGTCCCAGATCGCCCAAAAGATAGACCGCTTCACTGATGAGAAAGGGCTTGTAATCGATCGGGGCAGGTTCGAAAGTGGAAAATAAGGGGACTGTCTCCGCCGGAACGAAATCGCTCCTTCAACTCAACCTGGAAATGGAATCAAAAGGAGAACGATTGGTCGAATCATCGAGCGTGATCGGTGGATTTACAATTGGCTTCCCGCACTGGTTTCGAAGCAGCGACCCGATGGCGAGCAGCAGTCGACCCTTGGAGGCGCTTCATCGTCGGTTCGGCTGACCAATTCAGGCCGACTACTTCGAATGAGCCGACCCGTTTCCGTTCGTCGAAATCTCCGTACGTAGCCACAAGTACCACTCGTCCAAACCGATACCTTTGGTTGCTGAGGTCTCGATGATTTGGATCAGAGGTTTCACTTTTCTCGCGTGTGCAATGCAGCGCTCGACCGAGAATGAAATGTGGGGCAGAAGATCGACCTTGTTAAGTATCATTAGATCGGCGACACGAAACATTTGAGGATACTTTAGTGGCTTGTCCTCGCCCTCAGTCACCGACATGATCACCACTTTCTTGCGCTCGCCCAGGTCGAATAACGCCGGACATATGAGGTTGCCGACATTTTCGATCATCACCAATGAGTGGCTGGGAGGATTCAGTTTCCGCAGCGCGTCCGCGAGCATCGCGGAATCGAGGTGACATCCTGAGCCGGTATTTACCTGGATCACGCGGGATCCAGCCGCATCGATGCGATCGGCGTCCCTAGTCGTCGCCTGATCGCCTTCGATGACCGAGATTTGATATTCGGCTCTCAGATTCCCGATGGTTCGCTCCAGAAGAGTCGTTTTGCCTGCCCCGGGGGAGCTCATCATGTTCAGCGCACAGATATCGCGCCCTTCGAACCATCCGCGGTTCCGCTCAGCCAGCCGATTGTTTTTCTCAAGTAGATCGTACTCAAGGTGAATGAGCCGTCTCTCTGAGTCATGCTGATGATCGTGGTGATGCTCGTGGCCGGAGCAATGATGCGCGGCATATGGATCGTGATAGCGTTCCTTGTGGAGATCTTTCACATCAGTGATCGTGGTGTGCGCTTCATCGGAACATCTGCATGTCGAACACATCTAAAGCACCTCTACTTCTTTGACTCTCAGCTCGTTGCCGCTCAGCATCCGCAAATTTGCGCTGCCGCAGGAACAGAGCGCGATCATGTCCGATAATTCGATCGTGGATTTACAGCTCCGACATATTGCGCGTGCGGGAATTTCCACGATTTCCAAGGATGCACCTTCCAGCGCGGTGCCCGCGGCGCACACATCGAAGCAAAATCGCACAGCCTCGGGCACGACACCTGACAGCTTGCCGATCTGTAAGACGACCCGCGTCACCCTGGCACCCTCGACTCGCTCAGCAACTCCGGCAATGATGTTCTCGGTGAGCGCGAGTTCGTGCATCGCGAATCCTGCTACTCCAGGATCTTCTGTCGGGCGGCAGCCACAACCACTTGGCCGAGACTGATTCCGCCATCATTGGATGGAACGCGAGAGTGAGTCAGCACGCGGAAAGACGACCGCTCAAGACCATCGAGCGTACGATGCAGTAACAGCGCGTTCTGGAATACACCGCCGCTCAGAGCAACGACACTGATCCCGGTTCGATCACGAAGCACTCGGCAGGTGTCGATGACGATCTGTGCAACTCCGTTATGAAATCGCGCGGCCATGACCTCAATCGCCGCTCCATACTTCAGATCCTCGACCATTGCGCGGATGATGTCAGTGGATCGAATCGTGATTACGTCCGCTAAGTCGATTCTCGTCGGATAGTGAGATTCCTCTAAAGGCGAGGCCATCTGTTCGAGTTCTATCGCAGCCTGTCCTTCGTAGTTGACAATGTCTCGAATGCCTAAAATGGAAGCTACCGCATCGAAAAGCCGGCCGGCGCTGCTAGTCAGGGGTGAGTTGATGCGGCTGCGGCTGAGATTGACGATGTTTTTCCAGTTCGTTCGATTACGCCCGATCACAGCCAGAGCCTTCGGTAGATCGTCGCCAAAGGCCGCGTCGAGATATGCCGCGGCCATCCGCCATGGCTGCCTGATTGCGGCAGTACCGCCTGGCATCGGAAGCTGTTCGAAGTGCGCGGCTCGTTGAAACTTCTCGAAATCTGCGATCAGGAATTCGCCGCCCCAAATCGTTCCATCGGTTCCGTAACCTAGGCCATCGAATGCTACACCGATGACGGGACCGAACTCCGCGTTCTCAGCCAGACAAGATGCGATATGTGCATGGTGATGCTGCACACCTTCTAGTGCTACGGCGGTAACTTCGCGTGCGTACCTAGTCGATAGGTAATTAGGGTGTAGGTCGTACGCGACGAGCGCTGGTTCTATGTCGAAGATACTTTTGAAATGGTCAATACCGCCAATGAACGCCTCGAAGGTCTCGAAGTTCTCCAGATCGCCGATGTGATGGGAGAGAAATGCATGTCTTCCCTTCGCTAAACAGAATGTATTCTTCAGTTCGGCGCCACATCCGAGGGTTGGCCGCCGAATCTTCCATGGGAGTGTCAAAGGACCCGGAGCGTAGCCGCGCGATCGTCGAATCGGCAGCGACCGGCCACGTATCGAGCGGACCACAGAATCATCGGTTCGAATGTGGATGGCGCGATCATGAGTCAGATGAAAATCAGCGACGGCGGATAGTCTCTGTCTCGCCTCGGCATCTATGAATGCAATCGGCTCGTCCGACAGGTTACCACTAGTAAGCACGAAAGGTTCATCCAACTCGCGGCACAGCATATGATGCAACGGAGTGTAGGGCAGCATAAGACCAATGGATTGGCTTCTACGGCAGATCGAAGGGGCTAGTGTCGTACCTGTTCGCCGTTTCAGCAAAACGATCGGACGGCGGCAGCTCAGCAGAAGTTCGGCCTCATCGGCATCGATGTTCGCGAGTAGCCGCGCAGTGTCGAGATCCGGAACCATCATGGCGAAAGGCTTGTCTTCGCGATGCTTGCGCGCGCGCAGCGTTGCAACTGCCGATTCGTCTCTTGCCAGAGCCGCCAGGTGGTATCCGCCAAGGCCCTTTATCGCCACGATGTTGCCTTGGCGCAGCAGCGACGCCGTGCGATTTAAAGGATCTCCGCATTCTTCCCTTCCGTTTCGATCGACTAGCAGCAAGCGCGGACCGCACGCGGGACAGCAGACTGGTTGTGCGTGAAACCGGCGATCGGCCGGATCGTGGTATTCACGTTCGCACGCGGAGCACATCCTGAAGCTATCCATGGTCGTCAGTGCGCGATCGTAAGGAACTCCGCAAACAATCGTGAAGCGCGGCCCACAATTGGTGCAGTTCGTGAAAGCGAATCGATAACGGCGGTCGTTTGGATCGAACACCTCGCGCAAACACTCGTCACAGGTCGCGATATCGGGACAGACCAGAGTTTCGTGCTGGCCCGTAATTTCGCTGCCGAGGATTTCGAATTGCTGCCTACCACTTAAAGGAATCGCTTCCGCTGTGATCCTTTCAATAGCTGCAAGCCGCGGAGCCTCGTGACGTAGCGCCACCTTAAAGGCTTCCAGACTCGTGCAGTTTCCCTCGATCTCAATCAGGACTCCCGATGTGTCATTGGCCACGGAGCCCTTAAGCCCCAACCGCTTAGCAAGCGCCCACACAAACGGACGGAACCCGATCCCTTGCACGATGCCCTCGACACGGATCCGCATTGCCTCGACTACGTGTGGACGTGCTTCAAAAACGGTCCCGAGCATCATTCTTGATCAACAGGCTTGGCGACCGGCGGCACCATGTCAGCCAGCGGATAGACCTTGTAGTGAGCGAAGTTGAATACCGGCGAGCGCGCGAGCAGCATGTCCAGTTCTTCGTTCGACTCGACATCGTAGATCCAGGCGCCGCCGTGAGATCCGGGAATATGGTAGCGTGCGATCACTTTGCCCTGCTTTTCGAGCGGTTCGGCGTATGCTGGCATTCCCATCACCGATTTCATGATCTCTCGAGACAGCAAAGCGATTTCGATGCGCCAGATGACAAGGAACTTCATCAGCTTGTTCCGTCGCCGCGAGCAGCATGGCCTAAACGTGGAAATTCAAATGCAGGCTCACCATCAGCGCCGCTGTAATCTACAAGTGCTGACATCTGGGCCCGCGCGGTTTCCTCGTCGATTTTTTCCATTGCAAATCCGGACTCAATGAGCAGCCCATCACCAGGCTGTAGAACCTCACCGGCTAAAAGCGCGATATTGATGTCCCGCGCCAGACCGGCGACCGCGACCCTTGCCAGATCCGGATGGGAATCAGGTATGGCGACGATCTGGCCAACGATTCCTAGGCACATGCGTGCGTCTCCTCAGCAGATTCGCGGCAAGGCTTCTCCGAACGGAAGGTCAAGAACGCGATCACCTCCGACTGGCGTATGCAGAATCACAAATCCGGGGTGCTCTGCCGTGACTTTTCCAATCCGGCAAGCGTCGCGTCCGAGCGGATGCTGTCGCATGTTGTCCAGCAGGACGTCCGCGTTTCGCTCCGGAACAAAGGCGACGAGCTTGCCCTCGTTTGCGACCAGCAATGGATCGAGGCCAAGGATTTCGCACGCGCCGCGAACCGTGTCCCGAATCGGAATCGACCTCTCCTCGATTTCAATCCCAACCCGTTGGCGAGAGGCGATTTCCACGACGCTCGCGGCCAAGCCGCCGCGGGTGGGATCGCGCATCGCATGGATATCACGCGAGGCGGCAAGCATCGCGGCTGCCAGATCATGAAGCGGTGCGGTATCGCTCATCAGTTCGCCTTCGAATTCCAGCCCCTGACGAGTCGACATGATCGCAACACCATGATCGCCGATCGGACCCGAGAGTAGAACCGCATCGCCTGGCCTCACATGACGCGATGACAGGTTGACACCAGGAGGTATCACGCCGATTCCGGAAGTATTGATGAACACCTTGTCAGCGCTGCCCCTGCCCACAACTTTCGTATCGCCGGTTACTATCTGGATACCCACGCGCTCGGCGGCTCGTTTCGCCGAATCGACGATCCGCGTCAGATCCGAAATTGGCAGCCCTTCTTCCAGGATGAAGGCGAGAGAGAGCACCAGCGGCCGCGCACCGCCCATCGCCAGGTCGTTGATCGTGCCGTTGACGGCCAACTCACCGATATCGCCGCCTGGGAAGAAGATCGGTGTGATCACGTAGGAGTCAGTGGTAAAAGCAAGGCGCGCGCCGTCGAGCGAAAAGACCGCTTGATCGTCGAGCGCTTCGAGCGCTGGGTTACAAAAAGCCGGTAGAATGATCCTCTCGATTAGTTGCGAGGTGAGCTTTCCGCCACTCCCGTGACCAAGCAGGATCTGCTCGATATTACTGATAGGCACCTGGCATTCCACGAATGGGCTGCTGCCGTTAGATGACATCGTCCTCACCCATAGCGACATGTACGAGGTCCCAAATCAGATGAAGCAGCACAGTGTGAGTTTCCTGGATACGGTGAATCGACCATGACTTGACGGTGAAACAATGGTCACAAAGATCGGGCATCCGCCCGCCGTCGCGTCCGGCGAACCCTATGGTCAACAGCCCGAAATCGCGCGCCCACTTGAGCGCGCGATTCACACTGGCGGAGGCCCCCGAAGTGGAAATACCAAGAACGACGTCGTGCCGGCGCGCCAACAGCTCGAGTTGGCGAACGAAGACATGAGAAAAATCGGTGTCGTTCGCAATCGCACTTATCGTTGCAGTGTCGACAGTGAGAGACGAAGCCGGCAAGGCACGGCGCTTTTCAATGATCGGATGGAGAAATTCTACCGCGACGTGCTGGGCATCGCAGGCGGATCCGCCATTGCCTAGCGACCAGAGACGGCCTCCAGCCTGAAAACGCTCGACAAGTGCCACAACGCATCGCTCGAGCTCAGAAGCATTCTCCTCAAAAAACTTCAGTTTCAGTTCCGCACTTTCGCGGGCCTTACGCAGGATGGTCTCCTTCATCGTCCAGTCTCCGGTGAAGCCGTTGCAACGTGACCTGAGGATTCGTTGGCCTTCGTGTCGAGATATCTGCCGCATTGGTAATAGGCCGCGCACGCGCCCTCGGCCGAGACCATCGTCGCGCCCAGCGGACTCTGGGGAGTGCACTCTTTTCCGAAGGCCGGACAATCCAGGGGCTTCTTTAGTCCGCGCAGGATCAGTCCGCTAATACAGTGGCAGGATTCGCGTGTGCCGATCGAATCGACTTCAAAGATTTTTTCCGCGTCATGGTCTCGATATTCAAAGCTGATCTTGTAACCCGACTTGGGAATCGATCCGACGCCCCGCCATTGACGGTCGGCAACTTCGAAGACGTCAAAAATCAGATTTTTCGCCGGCAGATTGCCCTCCCTCGTAACCGCACGCGAATATTGGTTTTCGACCTCCGCACGGCCGGATTCTAGCTGACGTACCGCCATCAGAATTCCTTCGAGCAAATCGACCGGTTCGAATCCGGTAATAATCATAGGGACGCGATAGCGCTCGCAGACGGACTCGTATTCGCGGTAACCCATCACCGCGCAAACGTGTCCCGGTCCAAGAAATCCCTGGACGCGATTTCCGGGTGCCTGCAATATGGCGGCCATCGCCGGCGGCACAAGTACCTGCGAAACAAGCATCGAGAAGTTTTTTACGCCTGCGCGTTTCGCGTGAAATATCGCCATCGCATTCGCTGGCGCCGTGGTTTCGAATCCGACGCCAAAGAAGACCACCCTTTTGCCGGGATTTTGTCGCGCGATTCGAACCGCATCGAGAGGGGAATAGACCACGCGAATATCGGCACCGCGGCTCCTCAGCGTCAGCAGGTCGCCGCGAGTGCCTGGAACACGCAACATGTCGCCGAAGGAGGTAAAGATCACCTCGCTCCGCCCGGCAATTGAATGAGCCTTGTCGATCATTTCGAGCGAGGTGACGCAGACCGGGCAACCCGGACCGTGCACCAGTTCGATCGCGCCGGGAATCATGCGATCGATCCCATAGCGGACGATCGAATGCGTCTGGCCGCCGCACACTTCCATTAAGACCCACGGTTGCCTGACTACGGCGGCAATTTTTCGGACCAGGTTGGAGGCAATCGAACCGTTCCGATACTCATCCAGGTACTTCACGGCGGCTTCTCCATCGATTCGCGGTCGGAAGCAAGCTCAGCGGTTTGCCCGAGCTCCTCCAGAATGCGGTAAGTGCGTTCCGCTTCGTCGCGATCGACTTTCGAAATCGCGAAGCCTACGTGAACAACGACGTAATCGCCTTGCGCCGCTTGTGGGACGTATTCCAGGCAAACCTCGCGTGTGATCCCGCCGAAGCGGACTTTGCCCGTTCGAAGCCCCTCGTGATCAAGAACCTCCACGATCTCACCCGGAATACCGAGGCACATCGATCGTTCTCCTGCGTTAAGTGTCACGCTCCGCAACAATGCGACCGCGTAACTTCAGTGCCGGATAAACACGAAGCATCAGAAGCCTTGGTGGATCAAGTTCGAAGTCGCGCATGTCAATGACTTTCTCGCCTTCGACCTCGAGTCTGCTATCGCCGGGGACACGGACACTGACGTCGCTTTCGATCGCGCGGTCCTCTCCATGAAGTGAAAGAATTCCCCTAAGCCGACACCGTCCACCGCCGCCCGCAAGTGATCTTACTTCGCGCAGATCACGGTCAATCGTCGCGTACCTGCGCATTTCGAGCCTGCGCTCAAGCTCGCGGTCATAAAGAGATTTACCCGTCGTGATGCGCTCCGAGTCGAGTTCAACCTGCGCTTTGGGAGTCGTCAAATCGAGCCCCTCCGAGCCAATCTGCGCCTCGATTGAACCCTCGAGGCCGTTGGTTTCGATCCGAATTGGATGAAGGCTGGAACGGACTTCCGCCCATATTTGCGACCGAACTGGCACGATTCGGTGTTTCGCCAAGGCCAAATCCCACAGCTTCCCGTCTGGCCGTTAACGAACATGTCATGAGCATCGGCTCGGCGCTTGCCCGGCAGGAGACGGCGCGCGCAGCTCGGGAAATTTCACGGTTATCGATGCGAATGGCGTCCCTGCCCGAAGAGACCGAATTATCCAAAACCGGATCCCACCAGGGCGGGCTCAAGATTGAACTGTCCGAGCTTAGAGTTCGCAAGTAACCAATGGATCCGTGCAATTTATCCAGCATCTCACAGGGCATGGCGTGAATACGCTCGATGATCGCCGCAGCTCGCGCATCGCTGGGGCGCGCTTGGCGTTTTTCATCGACAGTAAGCGTCCCGGTGCGAAGTGCTAGCATCTCGCTAATCTCGGGTCGCGTCAAAGAAATCACCCGGACTTTCCGGCGCAACTTGCGGACAGTGATGGTGTTGAAGGTGACATACTGCTCCAGCGTCGCGGGAGGACCGTGACCGTGGGCAACGGCGCGAGTCGAGTCTTTAGACCGGATCGATCGGCGCAAGAACCACTACTGGGATCTGCCGGGCACCCGCTCGCTTTTGGTAGTCATCGTAAGGCGGGTACATCTCCGCCATCTTCTTCCAGCCGCGCGTTCGCTCGTCACCGCTCGCGGTGCGTGCGCGGGCGTGCATGCGTTTGGAGCCGATCCTGATTTCGCACTCCGGATTTGCCTTCAGATTCACGTAC
>JASHPB010000032.1 GCA_030038355.1 Candidatus Binataceae bacterium | reverse complement strand
GGCTTTGAGAAGCAATGGTGCTGCATCTCGGGGCGAACGAGTGCCCCAAAGAGTCGCTAATCGCGATCGCAGTTCATTTGGAAGTATCGCGCTTTGGAATGACCTTCACACGGAAATGCGAGGTCCCTCTGTGGGGGCTGGCCGGGGGTGGTGTAACCAGGAAACCCATCCAGGATTTGTGCGTGGAGGGTTCACGCGCGAACGGATTGTGATGAGGGAGATGATGCCTTAGAAAACTCTAAAGTCTCGACTCAAAACATTTGAAAGGTCTGGTCGGGAATCGCCTCCATCGTCACCGTCAGTCACGCTGGATCTGTCGTCAAATTTTAGTTTTCGGCGCAAAAACTGGAGCGTCCGCCGCTCTTCGCCGTCGTTCCCGCGCCTGGGTGAAGATGCGCGTCAATCAGGGTCAGGAGTTTGTGATCGGTGGCTACACACGGTCGCCACGCAATTTCGATGCACTGTTGGTCGGCTACTACGAAGGCAGAAGCTCATCTACGTGGCGAGCGTGCGCAACGGCTTCGTGCCGCAGGTAAAGGGATACGGTCTTCAGTCGGTTCAAGGGCCTCGAAATCGATGGGTGTCCGTTCGCGAATCTACCCGAGCCGAAAAAGGGTCGCTGGGACGAAGGCTTGACCGCCGAGGACATGAAGAAATGTCGGTGGCTAAGACCGCGCCTGGTTGGGGCGTTCGAGTACCTGGAATGGACGCCGGCGAGTCACCTGCGGCACCCGAAGTTCGTAGCGCTGCGCGAGGACAAAGACGCCTGCGGAGTGGTCCGCGAGGGGCGTTAGGAGCCCGATGGCCAAGGCCTACATGCGAAAAATTGAGATGATTCGAGGCCGTCTGGCCAGATATGTACCACTTTATAAGGCCTTTTCGCCACAATTGGGAGCGTTCTCATGACTGGTCTGGAGGCGAAAATCGAAAAAACTAAGTGTGAAAATGGGTTCAAGTGCAGAGTTTTTGGCCGAATCCAGTTGCGAAATAGCGGCGCTAAAATTGCTGCGATCAGACCTAATGGGAGAGCGATGCTCCATCCTAAAAGTGCAACAAGAATGCGGCTATTTCACAAAATAGCGGCGCTATTTTTTTGCAAAAAATTTTCGAGAAACGCGTCTGTTCGGACTACCCGTAGCAAGCTCGAAAACGGGGACCCTTAACGTCCTGCCGGTAGGATGTTCAAATCGGAGGTACACGAATCCCTATCCCCTAGTATATTTTACCAAAGCTCTGGAAGGGACTAGGAAGACATGGGCTGGTTTTACAAAGCCACTCCCTGCCCAAACTACGTCTCCGATTTAGGCGCGCCAGTTGACCACCAGTTTGACCACCAAGCGGGCGGATGAACAACGTCAATAACTGCTTCTGCGGACTAGTGGTCTACAGAATTGCTCGGTGCGGATGGGGGCGGACACATATCCTTTTACCTCTCACGTCGGGAACGCGGGTTCGACTCCCGCTGGGGTCACCAAGGTTTTTTCGGGTTCGCTGGTGTTTGACAGCCACTCTTGAGAGCCATCGGCAACTGGGGCCAATTCTTCTGTGCCTCCTTTGCTGCCCACAGCGCCCGGCTTGCACAGTGAGCTTTCCTCCCCACTTAGAAGTGGCGATGAGGGGGGCATTGTCGAGTGTCGCGCGCGGCCGCAGTATTCATACTGATATTCAAGTGTTTCATCAGTCTCTCGTGGATAGTAGGGCGCGGAAAGAGGGCTG
This sequence comes from Candidatus Binataceae bacterium, assembly GCA_030038355.1. Lineage (GTDB taxonomy): Bacteria > Desulfobacterota > Binatia > Binatales > Binataceae > JASHPB01. The sequence continues at coordinate 6,160 of JASHPB010000032.1, read as the reverse complement.
GCGTGCTGGCTAATCCAATCGGAGAGAGCGCGGCCGTAGCAAAGGGTACTTCAACGAACGAAGTCGTTGAGATGGCGTCTCGTACTGAGAAGAGGGCAGTCGATTAACAGACGTCGCGGTTGATTCGACCGGATGGCTTGCTGTAGTCACTTTCATCTTTGTTGTGTTCGCGCTGTCTGGTTGGCAGGCGATAGGAGTACTTCGGACGGCAGCGGCGGCGGCCAGCGAAGCTAAGCATTCTGCGAGCGCGGCAAACCAGGAAGCTCAGCAGGCGAAGCAGGATGCCCAGACAGCTTCCGAGAACTTGAAGGTTGTAGAGAAAGAAGCCCGTGCAGCGGCTCAAAGAATTGAGGCTGTCGACGAGAGGTCGCGCGTGCCCTCGAAGATCATCCCGCGGATGAGCTTCTTGTTCTTCGCTTGGGTGTCGTGGGAGGCCGATCAAAACTACCTCCAATCGAATAAATGGCTCGATTCGAAAAGGCTGGCATCTTGGCGGCAAGATGAAGGCCGTTGCCGAGGATCAACTTGCAGAACTGCTGGCCGCGCTCGCTTGTTGAGTCCATTTGGGAGCGGCTCGCACACGATTCGCCTAAAGCGCGAACAGACCCCAAAGGGCTACTACCATTCAGATTTCGCTGAAGCATCGACGTCTGCGTTCCCTCCGAATCAAACCGCCACAACGCCACAACCCCTGTCGCAGAATAAGAATCTGCAATTTTCAAACACGCGACAGAACGCCCTATTGCGCTTACGAAAACCACACTTCAGCGCACGGAGAGAACGAGAATGGTGTTGTGGCGGATGGAAACCCGCCTAACGGGGACGATCGAGGATCTTCGTTCGATCGGGAGCGATTTCTAATTGTGCTAGCGCTGACCTGATCGCTGATTTAAGTCGTCGTGGAAATCTGTCTGCTTCCCGACGGCGAAACCCTCATAGTGGAACTTGCGTCGAGGCTGACCGATTTCGATCGCCAGCTGATCCGCGCCCACGAAGAGGCACTGCTCGCGGCTCTGGCGCCCCGGCTAGCCACCAGCGTCACGCCCGATTCTCGCCATCCGCTATTGAGCCTGCCGTGCGCAAAATTGAGGCCATCGAGGCCGAGGCCGCCGCCTGGGCTGGCCGGCCGAAGTGATCTGGAAATGCCGGATTCTGGGGCCAGCCGCGCGGGCTGGCAGCTGTGCTGGCACTTGCCACGAGATAGTTGAGGTCACCGTCAGTTACATCACCGCTCCGAAGACGAAGCGCGACATCTTGAGATTCCGCCGGCACGTGGCATAGATTCCCATGTCTTGAGAAGGAAGGGAGGCGGCATGCCGAATCTCGGCGGGAACCTTCTGGTCAGGTGGATCGCCTCGACCGTCGCGGTAGCGCCTGGATGCGCGCCGAATCGAAACGAGTGGATGGCCAAGTCAGCTAGTCAGCAAGCGATCACGGCCACGAGCGACATCGGCACAATACAGCAAGTGAGAACGCAAGCCGGGCAAGGCGCTCAAGCGCTCAACGCCCTCGCGGCAGCGTTTGTTAAGAATCCACCCAAGGGCAATCTCCAAGTCGCGCTAGCATTTGCCAACGATGCGGACGAGGTCAGTGCGGCGCTTCAATCCATTGCCGAGAGCCAAAGCGACGCGGGGTTTACAAACGCAGTATTCGCGAGGTGCGAATCGCAGGTTCGGGACACCAGTCCCAGGGTCGGAGGCGTGCTGATCGGGATTGGCGGCGGGATTCGAAACAACCCGCCATCGAATATGATTACTGTGCAGCAACAAGGACCGATCCGGTATTTTGAGACTTTCGGTGGACGGCTGATTCAAATCCCGGTGAAGTGCAAGCAAGCGGGCAGTGCGCTGGCACAAGCGGACGTCCAGGAACGTCAAGCCGAGGCCGATCATCAGACCAACGTGAATCGTGCGTTGATTGCCGCCGGAGTGCTATTCGCTGGAACGGTGGCGGTGGCGAGTACGGTGGGGGCAGTGGCAGCCACGCGACCGCCAGTGATTCAGAACACCTACCACAACAACCAATTCTATGGGCGTTAAGACACTTTGCCTTGGAACGACATCGTTATCGATGCGCGGACAATGACAAATTCGAAGAATTCGAGTTCGGAGTTCCAATCATTGGACCTGAAGATAGGCGGTATCGCTCTATCGTTCCTGATCGTCGGCATTGTGATTTGGATTTCAGCTTGTAGCGCCGGCGGACAAGTGTGCGCTGACACTGCATCCCGATCATGCGGCGATTACTACGCTCAATTGCATGCCCAGTGGGCCCACTCGCAATAATTCTCTGGCAAAAGATCAATTGGTGAAGGTGTCCACTATAGCGGCGTTCAGGTGCTGAGTTCTGTCGGTCGCTAAGACGCGGATTTCGTGAAGCGTCATTTTCCGCACTTCGTACCATAACGCGCGAAGTGCAGGGAATGATTGTGTTCTGACTCAGTTCTGTTCATTGTTCTCGCCGCACCTCGGTGGGGCGCCGGTCAACGCGGAGCGCGACGCAGTCGGAGCCTTCCGCCATTTTGGACCTGGGTTCGCCGATATAGGTGCCGCGCTGCGTAATTCGCACGACAACCTCGTCATCAGACGCGAAGATATCGTCGATGGTCGAGCTTCCCTCCGAGAACACAGTCCGCCCAGCTGCTGCGAGCTGTCTTGCGCCGTCCAGTCCGCGCGGCCAATTTGGAAAGTTTGGCGAGTGAAAAGTAAAGCTCGGAGCGCACTACTGATTAAGCGCATCGCGATTGCCTTTGCGAAGCTCGTCAAAAAAAGCGCAGCAGGATCGTTTTGTTCTCTTCCGCAGACATTGGAATCCTCCGTTGGCCGCTTGACTATCGACGAGGAGGTGTTTTTAGGCGTCCCAAGTTGTGATCACTTACCAAAATAGACCACCCCACTGAAACCGGTCGCTCTCCGTCAAACCAGGCCAGTGCCGGGCGACACCAATGCAGTCCAGGCAATTAGTTCATATGCATCAGAGCTTCGGTAGAATATGTCTTAGGGTAAGAAATTCGGGTATCTGCATTTTGAACATCCTAGCGGGACGTTAGGGCACCCCGTTTTCGAGCTGCTAGGGTAGTCCAATCAGTCGCGTTTCTCGAAAATTGTGTTGTTAAAAAATAGCGTCACTTACTTGTGAAATAGCCACATACTTGTAGCACTTTTTTGGATGGAGCGCCGCACGCCATATAGGTTTCGCAGGATTTGTGCGACGCTATTTCGCAACCGGACTCGGCCGCAAACTCTGCCTTGAACCGATTTTTCACACTCATTATGCCATTCGAATTTTGCTTCGCCGAGCGGTCAAGCAGGTGTACGGCTGAGGACTTGTCCCAAAAGGGACCAGTAGTCGATGAAGGTTCGGTCCTGGCAATAGATGGGCGTTGCTTTTCGATGGTAGCTCCACATCCAGCACCTTCGATCGGATGTCTCGGGATAGCACCGAAAAACTGGTCTGTCGCGTTGCCAAAGTGGAATCCTGCGGCGCGCGGCGAGGGTGAGGAATGGCGGGAAAAGGCGACCCCCGGCGGTAAAGCGCGACCGCGAAAAGCATGCCAGCGATGGTTCCAGCAAGCCATCACTGATGAGGCAACTTTGATCCAGTTTGGGGCGGCGTGACCCATGGAATGGGGGGACCTTTGCGAACTCTTTGAGCGGCCGAAGGGATCTTGATATCGGGCGTGGCCCCGTCTTTCTGTAAGCTCTAGAAGAATCCGCGAGACGTGGGCTGGGTGATTCCGGGGTGCGCCGCGCGATGAGATCGCGCACCTCGACTGCGGTCCTACGGTCCTGCAGCAATCCGTACCGCGCTGTGCGGCGGCGCGGGGTTAGTGCCACGCGACAGAGCGTCAGGCCCCATTTCTCGCCGCGTCGCCAATCAGGATCGAATTGTGCGCGTCGGTCTCCGTTTCGGGGCTCCCGATCGTGTCAATGGGTCGAACCAACGCCGCGACAAACCTAACAAATGGATCGTGAAATGTGCCTCTATGGCAACAGAGGCGATTTTGATAGTAATTCCTGGCGGCCGGCGCGATTCACATCGGAGTCTGATGCAGCACGAGAATGCTTCAGAACAAGAACAACGCACTAGGAGGCACTTCATGAGAACGAAGACGAATGTAAAGGCAGGATATTTGCCCGTGGCACATCGGCCTCGAACTGCTTAATTTGCTAGTCGGTGGATTTGCCAGTCAGCAGGATAGTCTCGGTCTCGGTCTCATGCATTAAGCTAAGCTAAGCTAAGCGAATGCTTATCGCTTTCTGCTGGTGAAGCGAGTCCAGTATGCTCGAAGGTTGACTCAGCCACTTTGGATAGAGTTTTGCCTCGTCAATCTGCCAGGCTCCGCGATGAATCTTGGATAGGATTGTAACCGGTGCATCGGGTGCTGCATGAGTTCTAAGTTAGGTCAGCTCTTCGACGGAGGAGACAGCTAGGGCATCAATCGCGTCCTCGTCGCGACTGTCCCGAGTACACGCCGACCGGCGTTTGGTTGTCCGATAGCTGCGTGATTTCACTCAAGTACGAGGAGAATGTGCCGGTCCTTATCCTCGATGAGAGGAGGCCTCCTAAGGCTGTCTTTCGGTAATTCTCTCTAGGTTAATGCAACCGGCTCAACCGCGAAGTGGCGGTAGATTCAGCGATCGGGCGTGTGACTATCTCCAGCCGACCATCATCGTGCACCCAGGCATAGCCCTGAGTCGGACCATTTCGCGGAAATGAGAAAAGGCTGATAATTGGCGAGCCACCCTCGTTGCTACCGGTCGAGCGCAAAAAATGGTGTCTCTCCGAATGTAAGTGCGGTACGGTCGTCGGCACCCAGCCAATAGCCGCTAATCTGAATGCCGGCGTCGATGCTGATGGCGATCCCCTGCTTTTGACAATGCAGCATGGCCCACTTTGATGCTCAGATTTGGCCCACCCTCCGGGTTGTTATCGAGTAGCTATAGCCATTTTGATTCCTAGTTGCTGGTCAGGGGAGTGCGAGGGGGATTTCCCTCGCGCTCCGTTAATCTGATTCATTGGTCACTGGTGCTCGACCTTCGCGTCGCTCCCCGGTTCTGCGGAAACGGTACGACTCATTACCTGTTTCAGTGATTTGCGCCCATCCGTAATGCGCTCGAGTAACGCTTTACGCAGCCGGGCATTGGGAATCCCCTGGTTCCATTCCGAGACCGGCAGATCAGTAGTCACTATCACCGCGGCTTTTTCGGAGCGCTCGGCTTTAACCTGGAACAGAAACTCAGCGCCAACCTTGGCTCATATTGATCCTCACTTTGCGCCCTAAGCGCGAGCGCGGCGGCGTGATAGCGTCTCATGCCCGATTGTCTACACTCTCGCTCCTCGTACGCCAACCCATCACCGTCTGCCAGCGCCAAGTGTTGAAGTGGCTCTGCCGCAAGGTGTTCACCGAATTGACTCACGGCTGCCGCAGCGTCACGGCATTGCCTCTAGGCGGAGTCGGGGTTCCCCTTCACGACACTCTGCCGAAGGGGGCGCTGCTCGCCCTTTTTGTGGACGCAGGCGACGAAGAGAAAGGCGGCTCAACGCGCACTAATCGCGGGTTGCCCGCCACTTGCGCCGATGACTATCAGAATTGCGAGTGGGACTATCGGCTCGGCAGTCTCTGCTTCGTGACAACATCAGATTCCAGCAAGCTGATGATCGCTCGGCTGACAGGAAGCCAAGATCAGCCGCTAGCGACTATCAGTTGATCCTCGACTTCCAGTCCTCGGTCGCGCTCGTGTTCCGCCACGACTTCCGCGTGACGATCGCATAACTCGATCAGGCGGATTAAGCGACCGGCCTTGTCCAACTTGCGAGCGATCGTGTCGCCCTGGTGTGGCAGCCGAGCTCTGCAGCACGAGACGTACAGGCAACGGTGAAGCTGAACAATGGCCGGTTTTGGATCGAGTCCGAGCGCCACAAGGCGCCTGGTTCTGTGTTATTGCGGATCGGGCACAATCTTGTGTTGCACCCGACCCGCCTCTCTTAGATTAGGGTATGTGGCCCGACTCCATTCCACTCGTACTGAACGTCTCAAAGAGTTCAATCTCAACAAGCGAGCGAATCAGGCCACTAGTGTCATAAATTGCCACGTCCGGAGACCCGCTACTGGGAGTGAATCCAGCGACTGCTAGGTTGCCATCCGGGTAGTTCAGGA
>JASHPB010000284.1 GCA_030038355.1 Candidatus Binataceae bacterium | reverse complement strand
AGTGTGGTCATCGCCGCTTTTCTGATCGCGGTCGTCGCGTTCACCCGCATGCTGCGGCTCGAACCCGACGATCGCTTCATGCGCGATTATCTTTGGTCCTGGATGCATATTGGCGGCCTCGACCTCGATATCGCATTCTGGCTCGATCCGCTGTCGATGGTGATGACGCTGATTGTCACCGGGGTCGGCGGGCTCATCCACATCTATTCGACTGGCTACATGCACGACGACGAGTCGTACTGGCGTTTCTTCGGCTGGCTCAACCTGTTCACCTTCGCGATGCTGACGCTCGTGCTGGGCGACAACCTTTGGCTGATGTTCGTCGGATGGGAGGGCGTGGGGCTCTGCTCGTTCGCTCTGATCGGCTTCTGGTACAAGGTGCTCGCCAATACGACTGCCGGCAACAAGGCGTTCATCGTCAACCGCGTCGGTGACCTGGCGTTCGTGGTCGCGCTGTACGCGCTGTTCCAGGGGCTTGGCTCGATCGGCCATCCTACCCTCGTGACGCGCGAGGTCGCGAAGTACGCGCCGATGCTCGCGGGCGTGACCATGCCGTACCTCGGCTGGCAGGTGGTAGGCTTCTCGACGCTGCTGATGTTCATCGGCGCGACCGGAAAGTCGGCGCAGATTCCTCTCTATGTCTGGCTCCCCGATGCGATGGCTGGCCCCACTCCGGTCAGCGCGCTGATCCACGCGGCGACGATGGTCACCGCAGGTATCTACATGGTTGCGAGGCTCAATTTTCTCTTCGCGATGTCGCCGGCGACGATGACGGTGATCGCGGTGGTTGGTGGATTGACTGCACTCTTCGCCGCGACGATCGGACTCGCTCAAAACGACATCAAGAAGGTGCTCGCGTACTCGACCGTGAGCCAGCTCGGCTACATGTTCGCAGCGCTCGGTGTCGGTGCCTTCGCGGCCGGCGTCTTCCATCTGATGACGCATGCGTTCTTCAAGGCGTGCTTGTTCCTCGGCTCAGGCTCGGTCATCCACGCGATGGGGGGAGAACAGGACATGCGGAAGATGGGCGGCCTGCGTCACAAGCTGCCGATCACCTACCTCACGTTCCTTGCCGCGACGCTCGCGATCGCGGGTATCCCGCCGTTCGCCGGATTCATGTCAAAAGACGAGATCATCTGGCAGGCCTTCGCGCACGGCCATGTGTTCGTCTGGTTGCTGCTGCTGGTCGGCGCGGCGCTGACGGTCTTCTATATGTTCCGCCAGGTGTACATGACGTTCTTCGGCGAGTTCCGCGGCACCCACGAGCAGGAGCACCATCTGCACGAATCGCCGCGGTCAATGGCGTACGTACTGATCGTGCTTGGCGTGCTCTCGGTCGTTGGCGGCATCGGCAACATCCCGGAGTTCATCATCTCGTGGAAGCCGTTCGAGGAGTTCCTCGACCCGGTGTTCTCGTCGCCGGTGACGCAACACGTCATCAAGTCGCATCTGAATAGCCACGCCACGGAGGCTGGCTTCGCGCTGATCACCTTTATGCTGGTGATCGGTGGATGGTATTTCGCCGACCTGATCTACCGCCAGAAGCGGTTGGATCCCGCGCGCTTCAGCGAGATGCTCGGCGGCGTCGCCTACGATTGGGTACTCAACAAATACTATGTTGACGAACTATACGACTATGTGTTTGTGCAGCCGTACCTCTTCGCGACGCGTGCGCTCGCCTGGTTCGATCTGCACATTATCGACGGAGTAGTCAATTTCGCCGCGACCGTGATCGTTTTGCTGTCGTGGCTCTCCGGACTGTTCGACAAATACGTAGTCGACGGACTGGTCAACGCCGCCTCGAACATTACGCTCGATGTGGGTGGCCGGCTGAGACGCCTGCAGACCGGTTCGATCAATGGATATCTGTACGGAATTCTGGCCGCGGTGATGGTGATTTTGCTGGTGCGCGCAGTAGCACGTGCCGGATGACGAGCTTGATCGAAGAGGGATTTGAAGAGCGATACCGATGAGTCACGCGCTGACGCTGATAACATTCATTCCGCTGATCGGAGCCGCCGTAATCCTGGCGCTGCCCGCGACGATGACACCGATTTACAAATGGATCGCGGCGATCAGCACGGTCCCGCAGTTGATCATCGCGGTGTGGCTATATGTCCGCTTTGACACCACCACGACCGCTGTGCAGTTCGCCGAGCATGCGCCGTGGATGGCCTCCTATCACATCAACTATTTCATGGGCGTCGACGGCATCAGCATCTCGATGGTGCTGCTAACCGCGCTAATCTGCTTCATTTCGGTATTCGCGAGCTTCAGCGTCTCGCGCGCGGAAAAAGGCTACTACGCGCTGCTGCTGATGCTCGACACGGGCATGATGGGCGTGTTCGTATCGCTCGACTTCTTCCTCTTCTACATCTTCTGGGAAGTGATGCTGCTGCCGATGTACTTTCTGATCGGCATCTGGGGCGGACCGCGCCGCGAGTACGCCGCTATCAAGTTCTTTCTTTATACTTTGCTCGGCTCGGTACTCATTCTGCTGGCGATGCTCGGGCTCTACTACTACGGGCCGACGCCAACCTTCGACATGACGCAGCTCGCCGCTAACGCGAGTGGTTATTCGGTGAGCTTCCAGCGCATCGTCTGGATCGCGCTCTTCATCGGCTTCGCGATCAAGATTCCGGCGTTCCCATTTCACACCTGGTTGCCCGACGCGCACGTCGAGGCTCCCACCGCGATCTCAGTCATCCTGGCGGGCGTGCTGCTAAAGATGGGCACCTACGGAATCCTGCGCGTCAACTTCGCGATCCTGCCCGCCGCCAGTCATCAGCTCGCCTGGTTTTTCCTCGGCGTCATCGGCGCGATCAACATCGTGTACGGCGCGATGTGCGCGATGGCGCAGACCGACTACAAGAAGCTGATCGCCTATTCGTCGATTAGCCACATGGGCTACGTCATGCTGGGCGCTGCCTCCTTCACCGCGGCTGGAATCAACGGCGCCGTGCTGCAGATGTTCAATCACGGCACGATCACGGCGATGCTCTTCATCCTGGTCGGCGTGATCTACGATCGCGCGCATCATCGCGACATCGGCGGCTTCGGCGGCCTCGCGCAACAGATGCCGGTGTACGCGGGCATGACGGGCTTCGCCTTCTTTGCCGGCATGGGACTTCCTGGAATGTCGGCTTTCATTTCCGAAGTGCTGGTGCTGATCGGCGCGTGGCAGACGCATCCGATTCTCACGATCTTCGCCGCCGCGACGGCGATTCTCACGGCGGGTTACCTGCTCTGGACCTACCAGCGCATCTATCTCGGACCGTTCAACGAGAAATACAAGGCGTTCCCGGATCTCAGCTTCCGTGAGGCGTTCTGCCTGGTGCCGCTCGCGGTTATCGTGCTCATCCTCGGCGTCTATCCTCACGCCATCCTCGGCCTGCTCAACACTTCGCTGGTGCACCTTAACCAGGTCGTGCTTGCAGCGCCGGCCACCGCAGTCGCGATGCTGCATTAGGGGCCGCGATGGATCCCGGAAATTTCGCCAGCCTGCGTCACTTCGTGCCCGAGATCATTCTCGCGGCCGGCATGTTGATCGTCATTCTCGTCGATTTGGCCGGGTCGGATTCGCCCGGCGGCAAGCGATGGCTCGGTCATGTTGCGCTTTTGTTCGCGCTCGTCGCGCTCATCTCGATTGCGTTTGAACCCGCGTTGCCCGGCGGATGGCTGTTCCATCGGATGCTGGTGTTCGATTCGTTCGCGATCTTCTTCCGCTTCCTGATCGGACTCGCGGCCGTAGTGGGAGTCTGGATGTCGATTGGCTCGCGCGAGGTGCGCAACTGCGACCAGGGCGAGTACTACGCGATTTTGCTCGCAAGCACGTTTGCGATGTTCCTGATGGCGGAGTCGGCGAACCTGCTGATGGCGTATTTGTCGCTCGAGTTCGTGAGCCTAACGTCGTACGTGCTCACGGGATTTTTGCGCCACAACCGCCGCTCGCTCGAAGCAGCGCTCAAATATCTCATCTACGGCGGTGTCGCGTCGGGTACGATGATCTACGGCATGAGCTGGATCTACGGCCTCACCAGCTCGATGGATTTCGTCGAAATTAATCGCGCGCTGACGACCCCCGGGCATCTGCCTGTCCTCGCCGTTTTTATCGCGCTGGTGCTGATCCTGAGCGGCCTCGGCTACAAGGTCGCGTCGGTGCCGTTTCACATGTGGGCGCCCGACGTTTACACGGGCGCGCCGATTCCAATTACGACCTTCCTTGCGATTGGATCCAAGGCCGCCGGGTTTGCGCTGCTGACACGGTTCTTCTTCCCGGCAATTTCCCATCTGGCGACGGGCGGGAGCTGGCAGGCGCTCGCGGGAGTCGATTGGCCGGAACTGCTCCTCTTCGTATGCATCATCACGATGACGCTCGGCAACCTCGCGGCGCTGCAGCAGACCAACATGAAGCGGCTGCTCGCGTATTCAAGTATCGCGCAGGCTGGATATGCGCTGATGGGTTTCGTCGTGCTGTCGAATGAAGGCCTGCATGCGATGCTCGTATACCTGTTCGCGTACTACGTAATGGACGCGGGCGCATTCCTCGTCGTGATGATCGTCGCGAACTCGACGGGGCGCGAGGATATCGAGGCGTATCGCGGGCTCGCGTGGCGCGGCGGAATCGTGCCTGCAATCGCACTCACCATTTTTCTTTTCTCACTGACTGGCATTCCACTCACCGTCGGGTTCATCGGCAAGTTTTACATTTTCGCCGCCGTGATCCGCGGCAAGTTCTACTTGCTCGCGCTTATCGGAGTACTCAATTCCGTTGTCTCACTTGGATACTATCTGAAGCCGGTATGGACGATGTTCCTGTACGAGCCGAAGGGTGACGAAGGCACGGTGAGCTTCGATGCGTGGAACTACGGCCTGATGGGCGTGCTGGCTGTCGCGACCATCCTGTTCGGCGTCTACTGGGCGCCGATCAGCGCATTTGCCGGCCGCTCGATCAATTTTTTCCTTGGCGCTGCGTAGCCGGTATGCTCAATCTTGATGCAGTCGAAGCGGGGGTCGCCGGCTGATTCGAAGACCCGGCCGCGCGGGCCGCTCCGCGCGCTGCAGCGTACGCCGATTGCGCTCACGCTGACGTGGGTGGCGGGATACGTAGATATCCTCGGGTTCGTTTTTGTTTACAACATTTACGTCGCGCACATGAGCGGCAACACGGTCGCGATGGCGCGCCATCTGTCGCGCGACCAGGCGCTCGCCGCGCTGCGCCACGGATGGCCGATTGCGATCTTCGTCGTCGGCATGATTTTCGGTTCAATACTGTTCGAGGCGCAGGTCCGCGGAATTATCAGACTGCCGGTGCCATCCACGCTTGCAATCGAGACGATTCTTCTCGCGATCTTTCTCTACGCGGGATCGGGGCTGAATTTTGAGCCGAACATCCCGCCACAGCCTGCTGGAAAGTACTACCTGGTGGTCGCACTGTTGACCCTCGCGATGGGTCTGCAGAACGTGACGATCCGAAAGGTCGGTGGACTCAACATCTACACCACTTTCGTGACCGGCACTCTCGTCAAGTTCGCTGAGTCGGTCTCGGACATGATTTTCTGGATTCGAGATCGGATGCAGGGCAGTTTCAAGCTGCGGCGCCGGCGCATCTTGCAGGTGATCCATCGCACGGCACACTTCCGGCACGTGGCCCTGACCGCTTCGCTCTGGGTCAGCTACCTTGGCGGAGCGTATTGCGGCGGTCTTGCTGGCAATCGCTACCAGCTGCTGGCGATGGCGATTCCGCTCGGCGTGCTTTTTGTGATCACGATCTACGGCGCGGTGCGCCCGTTTATTGTGCTCGTCGAGGAGCAGTGGTAACGCCTTACTCGAACACGATCGTGCGATTGTGATGCGTCAACACCTGCTTGTTGAGATGCGCGCGGACGGCGCGCGCGAGCACGGCGACCTCGAGATCGCGGCCCTTGCGCGTCAAATCGGCGACCGTGTCGCGATGCGAAATGGCGATCGTGTCCTGCGCGATGATCGGGCCCGCGTCTAGTTCCTCACTCACGTAGTGCGCCGTTGCGCCGATTAGCTTCACTCCACGGTCGTGCGCCTGCTTGTAGGGCCGAGAGCCCGCGAATGCGGGCAGAAAGCTGTGATGGATGTTGACTATCGGTTTACTCCATGCCCGCAAGAAGTCGCCAGACAGCACTTGCATGTAGCGCGCCAGCACGACGGTATCGGCGTTGAGCGCTTCGAGCCGCTCCAGCAGTGTTTGCTCGGCTCCAGCTTTATTGCCTTTGCTCACCTCGATGACTTCGAATGGAACCCCGAACGGATGCGCGAGCGATTCGAGGTCGCGATGATTGCTGATCACGCCGACGATATCGCCGTCGAACTCGCCGAACCGGTGCCGGCTCAGGAGATCCATCATGCAGTGCGCGAGCCGCGACACCATGATAGCAACGCGGTCGCGGCGCGCCCCATCATAGAGCCGCCAGTGGAGGCGCTCCCACGGCAGCAGCGACGGCATGGTCGCATCGAGCTCGTGCGTAAGCTCGCCGATGGGCAGCTTCAGGCTTTCGAAATGAATCCGCCAGAAGAAGTTTCCGTCCTCCGCGTCGGAATGCTGGTCGGACGTGATAATGTTGCAACCGAGTTGGTAGAGATGCCCCGCGACGCGCGCGATGATGCCCGGGCGGTCGATGCACGAAATGAGGAGAATCGCTTTGCTTTCGGCCAAGTTGCTTGAAACCTCACGGAAATTTTAATGACGCGCGCGCCGGATAAACAGCCTCCTAAGCGCGGGATGCTGCTGGTTATAGCGACGCCGATCGGTAACGCCGGAGACCTCGCGCCCCGCGCAATCGAGACGATGAGGGAGGCCGATCTGATTGCGTGCGAAGATACCCGCCGCACAGGCAGGATGCTTGCAGAACATTCGATCCGCACGCCAACGCTTAGCTACTTTGAACACAATGAGCGGCAGCGCACGCCAGAATTAATCGAACGGATGCTCGCCGGGGCGACGATCGCGCTCGTCACGGATGCGGGCACGCCCGCGATTTCGGATCCTGGCTTCAGGCTGGTGCGCGCCGCGCATGAAGCGGGCGTGCGCGTCGTGCCGATACCGGGAGCTTCGGCCGCGATTGCGGCGCTCTCGGCGGCAGGAGTGCCGACAGATCGCTTCACCTTCGAGGGATTCCTGCCTGCCCGTGATTCGGCGCGCCGAATGCGACTCGAGGACCTGAAGGACGAGCGGCGCACAATGGTTTTCTATGAGGCCGCTCGACGACTACCAGAGACGCTCGCATCGATGCGCGACGCATTTGGGCCCGAGCGTATGGCAGCCATGCTGCGCGAGTTGACCAAGACTCACGAGGAGGTGCTTCGCGCGAGCCTCGGCAGCCTCGTTCGGAGCTGCGCCGGGCGCGAGGTGCTCGGCGAGGTGACAATCGTGGTCGAAGGCGCGGCGCAGCGTGACCGCCTCGAGCTGCAAGGCGCGGGCGGCGTGACGATTGCGATGCTGACAGAGGCGGGACTCAGCCTGAAGCAGGCGAGTGCCGTGATCGCGCGTGCTACCGGACGCCGGCGGCGCGAGGTTTACCAGGAAGCGCTGCGCTCGCGCGGCGAGGCGCCGCACGGCGAATCCGATCAGTAGAGTCCCAATCCATGGGTAAAAGTAGCGTGCTAGCAAAGTACGCAACTTTGCCTGTCGCAATCGTTGCTGGCCTCAGCTTCGGATGCTGCGCGCTTGTGCGATTTGTCAATCGCTGAATCTTGCGCTCTCGCGTTCGTAGCATGCACGGCAGATCCCTCGACCGTCACCCAGACCGCGGCGGCAGTCGGCCTTGCGACACCGACCTTTTCGCCCCCAGACCTCCGACGGAAGGGAACGGTTATCCCTGCGATAGCGTCGCTTAGCTCATTTGCCTGACTGCTTGATAGGCAGGACGGGCGTACTTGCAGTTCTAGGATGGGTGGGATTCAATGCCCATAGGCGATTGGCGGGATGGCGATGCGGCAAAAGGCCTCCGGTTCGGAGGAATCGGCAGCAGCGAAGCCCCTACCTGCGGTCGTTCTGGTCGTTCACGGTCCCAACTTGAACCTGCTCGGCGAGCGGGAGCCGGAGGTTTACGGGCGCACGAAGCTTGCCGATATCGACCGAAAACTCAAGGAATTAGGCCGCGAAATCGGAATCAAGGTGGAAACCTTCCAATCCAATAGCGAGGGTGCGATTGTTGACCGAATCCAGGCCGCCCGCGGCAACGTGCACTTCCTACTGATTAACCCTGGCGCGTATACTCATACGAGCGTCGCAATTCGTGACACAATCGTCGGGGTCGCCGTGCCCGCAATCGAGGTGCATCTTTCAAACGTCTATAAACGCGAGGTCTTTCGTCGCCGCTCGACGATTGCCGATATCGTCGTAGGTAGAATCATGGGTTTTGGTGCAGAAGGTTACTATCTGGCGCTTAGGGCCGCCCGCGCCGCGATCGATGCTTCCCACTCGGAGGCGAATTAAAGGTGCCTTCTGAAGCCGCCCGTGAACGAGGCCGCCCCTTGCCCGAGAAGATTCGCGGCGACGTCAAGGATTCCCGCGACATCAAGGCGCTGCTGGTCCTGATGCAGGACTACGGTGTCGTCGAGCTCGAGATCGAGGATCGCCGCGGCAAAGTCCGTCTGGTGCGTGGAAGTACACAAAGTGTCGAGGTGCCACAGGTCACTGCCCGGACTGGCGCCCAGCCGCTTCGACCCGCGACCGTCGTCAAGCAGGTCGAGGCCAAGACTGAGGACGCCGGCGGCGCTGCCGGGTCGATCGAACTCGCGCCGAACCAGAAGTTGATCGAGAGCCCGATGGTCGGCACGTTTTATCGCGCCGCCTCGCCAGATTCGGCGCCGTTTGTCGAGGAAGGATCGTCGGTCCGCAAGGGCCAGCCGCTTTGCATCATCGAGGCGATGAAGATGATGAACGAGATCGAGGCTCCAACCGCGGGCCGTATCGTTCGAATCATCGCCAACAACGCCCAACCCGTTGAGTACGGGCAACCGCTGATGATTTTAGAGATCGCCTGACCAGGAGCGCTTGGATGTTCAAAAAGCTGCTCGTCGCCAATCGGGGAACGATCGCAATTCGGATCATTCGCGCCTGCCGTGAGCTCGATATATCGACAGTCGCGGTCTTTTCGACAGCGGACAAGGACGCACTTCACGTGCGGATGGCCGATGAGTCGGTCTGTATCGGGCCTCCGGCCGCGGAGAACAGTTACCTCAACATTCCCTCGGTACTGAGCGCGGCGACAACTTTCGGCGCCGACGCCGTGCATCCCGGCTACGGCTTCCTTTCCGAGAATGGCGACTTCGCCGAGGCGTGCCAGCGCTCCGGGCTAACCTTTGTCGGTCCGCGCGCCCGTCATATCCGACTGATGGGCGACAAGCCGCGCGCCAGGCGGATCATGATGCGCGCGGGAGTGCCGGTCCTTCCGGGCAGCGAAGGCAAGGGCGTGACAGAGGTTCGCGATGCGCTCGCGGACGGCAAGCGCCTTGGCTTTCCCGTGCTGATCAAGGCCGCAGCCGGCGGGGGCGGCAAAGGAATGCGCGTCGTGCGCGATGCCAATGAACTCTCCAAGATGTTTCCGATTGCGCAGGGCGAATCGGAAGCGGCCTTCAGCTCGCGCACGATGTATCTGGAGAAGTATCTCGAGCGCGCACGCCACGTTGAGTTCCAGATTGTGGCTGACAGTCATCGCAACGTCATCCATCTCGGCGAACGCGATTGTTCGATCCAGCGCCGCCATCAGAAGGTGATCGAGGAATCGCCCTGTCCGGTTCTGACCGGGCGGCTGCGCCAGAAGATGGGCAAAGCTGCGGTGCGCGCGGCCGAGGTTGTCGGTTACTCGAATGTCGGCACGGTCGAGTTCCTCCTCGCGCCGAATAACGAGTTCTACTTCATTGAGATGAACACGCGCATCCAGGTCGAGCACGGCGTCACCGAGATGGTCACCGGCATCGACCTGGTCAAGGAGAGTATCCGGCTTGCGATGGGCGAGCCGCTGGGAATCAAGCAGAAGCAGGTGGCATTTGATGGCGCGGCGATGGAATTCCGCATCTACGCCGAAGATCCCGAGCGCCACATTCCGTCGCCTGGCCTGGTGACACATCATCATGCTGCCGGCGGCCTCGGCGTACGGGTCGAGACCGCGCTCTATGATGGTTACCGTGTGCCGGTACACTATGACCCGCTCGTGGCGAAACTGATTGTGCATGGCGCGACCCGCAAGGAAGCGCTGGTGCGAGCCAAGGCGGCGCTCCGCGAGTACCAGATCGACGGCATCAAGACGAATATCCCGCTCCACCTCAAGATCCTGCACGATCCGAATTTTATCCGCGGCGAATTCGCGACCGATTTCCTGAGCCGCTACGAGAAGAGCGCGCCGGCTCCCGAAGCAGTCGCGCTCAAAGCCTCTTGACGGAGAAGTGGCGGGCGCGATGATTGTTATCTGACGAGCGTGCGACGCTTCAAAATCCCTCGACTGCGGGACGCGTTCCTAACATGCGACGATTAATTCTGGCCTTGCTTCTTGTCGTGATGGCTGCGGCGCCCGCCGCGGCTCAACTCGGCGAAAACCCGAACATCCCAGGTGCGAATTCCGCCCCTCCGGGGCCCCAGCCCAAAGCCGTTATCGAGAATCCGCTCTACGACTTCGGCTCGACGCTCGAAGGCCACATGATGAGCTACGCCTTCAAGATCAAGAACGAGGGCAAGAGCGTGCTGGTAATCCGCGGCACCAAAACATCCTGTGGATGCACCGTCGCGGCCCCTACCAAGACGCATCTCGATCCCGGCGAGGAGGCTGAAATAAAAGTCGGCTTCGACACGCGCTATCAAAAGGGCCACCAGGTCCGCACGATCCTCGCCTACACCAACGACCCCGACAACCCTACCGTCGCGATGACGATCCAGGGGACCGTCAAGCAGCAGGTCAGCGCGACACCGCCGCAGCTCGACTTCGGCTCGATCAAACAGGGCACGGGCGCAACCAAGGTTGTCACGGTCAATGACCTGGTGGGTGGCGGCAAGGATTTCAAGGTCGGGCCGATCGACAACTCCAACAAGAATATCGAAGTCGAGCAGATTCCTGGGCCAGGCGGCGCGCTGGGCAACACGCTCAAGGTCACGTTGTTGCCGTCGATGGCGACCGGGCCGTTCGATGACACGATCAGGATCACGACCAATCGTATCCCGACGCAGATCGACGTGTTCGGAACGGTTGCCGGCGACTTGAGCCTCGACCCGGCGCAGATTTCGTTTGGAATCGTGAAGACGGGTCAGGACGCGATCCGCATCCTGAAGCTCAGTAATTCCAGCTCGCGCGCGGTCAAGGTGCTTGGCATCACCAGCACCGATCCGTCGGTCTCGGCAGCGGCCGAGCCGGTCGCTCCCGGCAAGGAATACAAGATCACGGTGATGCTGCGGCGCGGCGCGGCCGAGGGACAGCTCCGCGGTGATCTGGCGATTCAGACCGATGATCCCAAGCAGGCGAAGATCGACGTGCCGTTCTACGCAATCGTGGGTGCCTTCCGCGGCTAAGCGCGCAGCAAATCGTCGCGCTGTTACCGCTCTCTGACCGCGGCGGCTGATGCTTGCTTGTTTCCCGAATATAGTCGACCGTATAGTCAATCAAGGGGAGAACTCGCCGCGAGCTGATTAGGAGCGGCGCGCCGGAATCCCACCGCCGAGATGAGAAACCCACTGAGAGTGCTGATCGATAAGCTCGTTGACCTCGCGCTCGAAGTCCTCACCAAGCCGCTCAAAAGTTACGAACTCCATATCGCCAACGATATGGCTGCGCTGCGCCGCCATATCCGCAAGGGCGACGTTTTGTTGATCGAGGGCAACGAGCGTATCAGCCAATGTATCAAGTATCTGACCCAGAGTTCGTGGTCGCATTCGGCCCTTTACGTTGGCGATGAATACTTGCGGCGAAATCCTCAGCTCAAGGCTGAGCTCATCGCCGAGTTCGCAGATGACGCCAATCACCTGATCATCGAGGCCCTCGTCGATGACGGCGTGATCGTTGCGCCGCTCAGCAAGTATCGCAATTTCAATCTCCGCGTATGCCGTCCCTTCAGGCTCTCCAACGACGACCTCGCCGAAGTGCTCGACGAGGCACTCAGGAGCGTCGGCGACAAGTACGATGTACGCAATGTGATCGATCTGGCGCGCTACTTCCTGCCCGTGAGCCTCGTGCCTGACCGCTTTCGGCGCCAGGCCCTGCAATTCGGCAGCGGCGAGCCGACGCGCGTGATATGCTCGAGCCTGATCGCAGGATGCTTTGCGCGGGTAAAATTTCCGATCGTGCCGAAGTACGAATTGCTGCCCGATGGTTCCGCGGTCGAGACGCGCAAGTCGCGCCGCCTCTGGCCGATCGGATCGAAGACCTCGCAGCAGTTGTACGGACGGCTCAGGATGGTCTCGCCGACGCTCGTGACGCCGCGCGACTTCGATCTTTCGCCCTACTTCGAGATTATCAAGTTCAACCTGATCGAAGGCATGCGATTCGACTATCATAAGATACTATGGGCTGACGAAGAGCCTGCCGCGCCGGTCAAAAAGGGCGCTTAGGCTCGCAACCGGAGGATCACGGAGTTGAACGACGAACGAGAGCATGGTTCGGGGCGGCGCGAGCTGCTCGAAAAGACGATCGCAAAGATCCTCCATCGCCACTGCAACTTCGGCTGGGCGAATTACTACATCCCGAGCGAGAAGTTCCCCGGGCTCATCGAGGAACTGGTCGAGGTTATGAGCCCGGGCGGGCAGGTGGGCCACGAAGAGCTAGTGCAATTCTTCCTTGGCGTGCAGCGGGTAGGCTCGATCCAGGAGCGCGTCGCCAAATTCGAGGAGGCCTTCGCCGTCTATCGCCGCGGCTAAGCGCGACGGCGGTTCAACCCGAATCGATGGTCGCGCCGATTCACAGCTTCGGGTCTATTCCGAGCGCTCCCTCTCGATGACTTTGCGAAATAGCCTCGCCCGTGGCTGACACCATTAGCGGAAGCCGCACGCTGCGAGAGGCGGCTGCGCGATTCACCTTCCGTGAATCGCGCCAACGGTGAGGGTGCAGCGCTTCGATTCGAGCCACGATGCCACGGGCGATTCGCCCATGAGTCAGATCGTTGCGCTAACTCTCCGTCTCCTCTTCCTGACTAGTTTTTGATGCGCTGCGCGCACCCTTAGCGATGAAACGTGGTAAGCAGAGCGGAGCACGCTGCCAGCACCGAGGTCGGCGTTGTCCATGGTGCTCGCAGCCCGATGACTAGTTTGACCCGAAGCCTGGCGAGCACCCTTGATTGTTGCCACGGACCGCGAGGTCCCGGAGCACGGTTGGTAGAGTTCGATGACGCAGGCTTCACGCCGGCGGTGTGCGACGAGGAGGTGCGGGAATGAATGTGATGCATGAACGATGTGCAGGGCTGGACGTGCACAAGGACACGGTGGTGGCGTGCCGGCGGGTGGTGGCCGGCGCCCAAGTAGTTCGTGAAGTGCGGAGTTTTCCAACCACCACGCGGGGGCTGTTGGCGCTAGCAGACTGGCTGCGCGAAGCGGGCTGCACGCATGTAGCGATGGAAGCGACTGGAGTGTATTGGAAGCCGGTGTGGCATGTGCTGGAAGGCGAGTTCGAGCTGGTGCTGGCCAATGCGGCGCACATTAAGAACGTCCCTGGACGCAAGAGCGACGTCAACGATGCCACCTGGATAGCGGATCTGCTGGCGCATGGGCTGATCCGCTCGAGCTTCGTTCCGCCGGGGCCGATCCAGGAACTGCGCGACCTGACCCGCACGCGCAAGCAGTTAGTGCGGGAAGTGGTGCAGCACAAGCAACGCATTCAGAAGGTACTGGAAGACGCCAACGTGAAGCTCGGTTCGGTAGTCTCCGACGTGCTCGGGGCAAGTGGGCGGCGGATGCTGCGGGCGATGATCGCGGGCGAGCAAAACCCTGACAAACTCGCGGCGCTGGCCAGCGAGCGGCTTTCGGCTTCACGGGAGACTGTGGCTGAGGCACTGCACGGTCGCGTCACCCGTCACCATCGCTTCCTTCTCAAGCAGCATCTGGACATGGTCGAGCATCTGGAAAAGAGCGTGAGCGAGTTCGAAGCG
>JASHPB010000005.1 GCA_030038355.1 Candidatus Binataceae bacterium | reverse complement strand
TCCAATTGACAGTCCGAACGGTGCCGCCGTATGTTCAGCGATCATAGATTGAACAATCGTTTAATACTGGAGGACCACGCCAATGAGTCGCGACTTCGAATTCAAACAGCTGCTCCGCGCCTACCGCGGCGGAATTATCAGTGAAGCCACCTTCGAGAGCGAGATGCGCGCGCTCGAGAACGGCACCGGGAAGACCAACGGTAACGGCGCGGGATTCCATGCCTTCGGCAAAACCTATCGCACGGAGCGCGACGCGATCGTGAGTTTCATCGACAAGGTCCGCGCCGGCGAGGCGAACGGCGGTGAGGCATTCTCGCGTTGGGCCGAAGTCTGCACTACGGATTGCATCCGCTCGGGTATCCGCATGATCGCCGAGCGGGAGGCCTATCATGCGCGCATCTTCGCCAAGCGACTCGAGGAACTCGGTGGCCAGTGCCGCGCTGAGACGACTGAGGATGGCCGCAAGTTCACAGAGTACCTCGGCAATCCGTCGATTCCCGACACCGAGAAGCTGCTCAGCTTCACCAAGCGGGTAGGCAAGCCGGAGGATGCGATTCAACCGATTTGCGATTTCCAGGCGTCACTGAACGAAGACCTTGGGACCAAGGAGGCACTGCGCCTCTTCGCCGAGGATGAACTCTCGAGCACCAAGTGGCTCTGGGACGCGTGCGCCGCGTTGAACGCACCCAAGCAGGAGAGCGCGCAGCCAATGATGAACTGAACGCGCGCGATTCATGGTGAAACATAAAGAGCGGGACCAGCAGGTCCCGCTCTTCTTTACCGACTGATCTTTTTGAAAGCGTCAGTGCGCAGCCGCTGACGGCACAGCCACAGAACCGCCAGCTCCGGCACTTGGCGAGCCAACCGCCTTCGGCATCATTGGCAGCCGCATCATACCGCCGCCATGTGCCATCGGCCCGGGCATCTGCCGCTCTTTATAGTCGCTCGGAACTTCGAACGTGCTTGCCGCCAGCTTCTGCGCGGTGATCTTGGTAACCACCGTCTTGTTCTGGATCGGCGGCCGATTGGCCATCGCCGCTTCGATTTTGGCGCGTTGATCGGGCGGTAGGCCGGGCAACGTAATCGTGCCCATTTTCATCGTCGAGTCCGACGCCATAGGGATGCCGTCGGGCATCTCGCTCGCCATCGAAGCCATCGGCGTGCCCTTGAATGACGCACGCATCTTCTTTTCGAAGGCGGTGAACTCAGCGGCGCCGGGCGCCTTCGTCGAGAAGCACTCGGTGATCGTGTAGTCGCCGGACATCACCTTGCCCTGACCCTTGTAATCGTCGCACTTATATTTGAGGACCGTGCGCGAGGTCCCAGCCGCGGTGAGATTGAGGGCGTTCTGGCCGTTGGCCGCCATGATTTTTGCCATGTTACCGGTCGGCGGGAAGTCCATTTGGATATAGGTCTTGGCGCCTGGATCGGTCACATACATCTTGCCTTTGTCGAGATCGGTGATCACCTCGTGCGTCGGCGTGATGAGCTTCTGCTTGTTGCCCTGCACCATCACGGTCTGATGCTGGTTCCTGGTGCGATCGCCCGAGGTCACGGTTTGATCCTGCTCGATCACGACCCCGGCCGCCGCCGGCAGCGCGTACAGCGCGATTAACGCTCCCGCCAGCAGCGCGGATAGATGTTTCATATCGAATGCTCTCCTTGTGCGCGTTGAATTTCCACCACCTGTCCCTTAAGTCCGTCCTGCGACACCTGCACCCTGCCCGGCGTCCGCTCGGTGACAAGCCGATGCACCATCAGGCAGACCAGGCCGAACAACACCCATACCATTTCTTTAATTCGCCGCAGAAACCCAACCACGAAGCCAAGTCCCGCCGGGTAGCCGAGCATCGCCAGGATGAGCGCCTTGCCCCCCTCCTGGCTGACCAGCTTGCCAGGTATCATGAAGGTCGCGCGCTCGATCAAGAGGCCCATCGCTTCCACCATCAGCGCGATCTGTGCCGTGCCCGGATGTCCCAGCAGCCGGAGCAGGATGTAGATCTCGGCCGGCCCCATCGCCCATGCGATCAGATAGCACAAGCATGACAGCATCATCCGCAATTTCTGCGTCGAGTAAAAATGGAGCAGCTCGGCGTCGGCTTCGGCGGCGGAATCCTTGAGCAGCCCGGGCTTGAGCCGCGACGAGTCGATGCGCGATGCCGCGTTGATCAGGTGAGTGAACGGACGCTTCTTCTGCACGAAGAAAAAGAGCGCCGCCAGCGTCACCGCGATCGCGAAGCCCGCCACCGTCGCCCAGTAGAGCCGCGAGGCAATGGGCACCAGCCTGAGCGAGATCATCAGCGCGATCGTGATGAACGTAATCTGACCTATCATCTCGGCCAGCGCCGCGACCGCGACCGACGCCAGTCCCTTTGGCATCCTCAGCTTCTTGCGCACGGTCAACGCCATCACGAACTGGCCGCCGAGTTGCGCCGAGGGCGTGACGTAGTCGACTGCCTCACCGCCGATTCTGGCTGCGAAGAGCTCGATGAAACTGAGGTCGCGCGGATAATCTTCGATCACGATCCGCCACCCGATCGTGTTCATGACGCGCGAGACGCTCTCGAGCGATATCGTCAGAGCGAGGCCCCATCCTGCCAGGCGCACATAGCCAAGCAGTTCGCTCAGACCGAAGTGCGAAACGAACCAGGCGTAGAAAATCAGCGCGAGTAGGATGAAGCAGGTTTCGAGGCGACGCATCAGTTAGAAATGTACCGGAAAGCGATCACGTCGACCCGGTATCCGGTGCATTGTTTCAGTCGACCCCGCGCTGCGCAACCCGTTACATTGACTAAGGACTTTATGGACGTAAAGAATCGCTCGCGATGAGTCTCAAGAATTTTCAAGTAATTGACGCAGACGGTCACGTAACAGAGCCCGCTTCGCTCTACACCGCTTACATCGACGCCGCGATGCGTCCGCGTGCTGAACAACTGTTGGCAAAAGTCGGAGCCGGCAATCTCGGCATCGTTCCTGCGCTCTACCCGAAATGGCGGAGCGCCGAGCGTCCTCTCGGTGAAGCCGCCGAGGTGCCGGGCCTCGGCAAGCTGCCTTCGGGACGCAATCACCCGCTGGCGTCTCCCGCCGGTGGCTACGATCCGGCGGAGCGCGTCCGTGACATGGACAAGCAAGGTATCGACACCGCGATTTGTTTCGCGACGGTCGCGACCTCGGTGATCAGCGCGGACCACGCCGCGATGGAGGCTGCGCTCGCGCGCGCCTACAACCGATGGGTTGGTGAATACTGCGCCGCTTTCCCCGATCGCATCAAGGCGGTCGGCGTCGTGCCGCAACGCGACATGACGCGATGCGCCGCTGAGGTCGCGTTTCTCGCCCGCGAGCGATGGTGCGTTGGCGTGATGACCTTCGGCAACCTCGATGGCATGCTCGCGGACCATCCGTACTTCGATCCTTTCTATCGCGCGATGCAGGAAGCCGACCTGCCGGTATGCTTCCACGGCGGCACTGATCGCCCGCCGTTCGCGCCCGGCCGCGAGGACGTCGGCAATAACATGTTCATGATGCATCTGACGGGGCACGTATGGCATCAGATGCGTGCGATGGCGTCGGCGGTCGGCGGCGGCCTGCTCGAGCGCTATCCAACCCTGCGCCTCGGTTTCTTCGAGGGCGGCATCTCCTGGGTGCCATGGTGGGCCGATCGCATGGACGCGCACTATGAGCACTTCGCCCGCCACACGCCTCGTCTGAAGCAGCTTCCCTCAGAGCATATGCGCGGCGAGCGATGCTTTTACACATTCGACCCCGACGAGGCGATGCTGCCGGAGGCGATTCGCGCGCTCGGCGTATCGCGCGTGATGTGGGCGTCGGATTATCCGCATTTCGACGCGGAATTTCCCGGCGCGGGCGAGCTGGTGGTCGAAAACGCTCGCCTCACGAACACAGAGAAGCGCGCGCTGCTCTCCGACAACGCGCGCAACTTCTTCCGACGCCTCTGACACAAGAGCCTACTTCGCGACGACCTTCTCGAAGTGTGGCGGCGGGAAATGCGGTCCCGCTGGCCCATCGAGGCCGCGGC
>JASHPB010000283.1 GCA_030038355.1 Candidatus Binataceae bacterium | reverse complement strand
AGGAGCGAAAGGCAAGAAGATCACCATCACGCCCTGCGGGCCGACAATCCCAGCTGGCGGACAATGCGGAATCTCGCTGGTCTTCGAGGCGTTCGGCCTTGGGCAGCGCGCCGCATTCCTGGTAATCCCGAGTAACGGCAGCAACGGAACTCAGCAGGTCGTGGTCTTCGGCAAGGGCAAGAAGGCGCCGAAGGGGTAGGCGAGGGCGCTTATTCGTTCGAACGCGCGGAGCGCTTTCGCTCCGCGCGTTTTCACTTTTTAGCTGTATTTGCGCTCCTTCCACCACGGGAAGTAGGAAGGCATGTCCTTCGAGATGCGGTCGGGGAACTTCGGCGGCCGCTTCTCGAGAAACGATGTTACGCCCTCGCGCACGTCGGCCGAGGCGCCGCGGGTGAAGATGCCGCGGCTGTCGATCTTGTGCGCGTCCATCGGATGGTCGGCGCCGAGCGTCTTCCAGAACATCTGGCGGATGAGTGCGACCGCTACCTGCGAAGTATTGTCCGCGATCTCGCGCGCGAGCTTGCGTGCCGCGGGAATCAACTCGGCCGGATTGTACACCTTGCTTACCAGGCGGCCGGCGAGCGCCTCTTCAGCGGGGAAGACGCGCCCCGAGAACGCCCACTCCAGAGCCTGCGAGATTCCAACAACGCGCGGCAGGAACCAGCTCGAGCAGGCCTCCGGCACGATACCGCGGCGCGCGAACACGAAGCCGAAGCGTGCGTTCTCCGAGGCGAGCCGCACGTCCATCGCGAGCTGCATCGTGACGCCAACTCCGACCGCGGGACCGTTGACCGCGGCGATGACGGGCTTCAGGCATTCGAAGATACGAAGCGTAAGAAGGCCGCCACCGTCGCGGATCGATTCAACGGAGAGATCGACCGTGCCATCTGACTTTTTCACGGGCTTCCGATCAGGCCGATCGTCGCGCGCTTCGTAATCGAACGTTCGCGCTCCGGCCGAAAGATCGGCGCCTGCGCAGAAGGCGCGGCCCGCGCCGGTCACGATAATAGCACGAATACTGTCGTCCTTGTCGGCGCGGTCGAACGCGTCGATCATTTCGTTCATCATCGTGCCGGTGAAAGCGTTGAGCTTTTCCGGGCGATTGAGCGTGATCGTCAGGATGTTGTCCGTCACATCGTAGAGAATCTGCTCGTATGCCATCGATCTAATCCTTATCGGGTCAGCCATTTCGGGTTGTTGATTTCGAGCGCATCCTTAAGCGTCTGCCGCACGTGATCGCGCATCTGTTGGTCATCGAGCGCGAACACGCCGTTTCGAATCTTCTCGCATAGCTCGGTGCTTAGTTCGTCAACACTGCCCTCATGGCCGAGCAGATCGACAAGCCGCTTTCGTTCCGCGACTTCCTGCGCGGCACGCAACGTGACTTCGCGATAGACGATATTGAGCGCGTTGGCCGTCACGCGAGTCTTGAAACGATGGTATCCGTCGAGCGTCGGCAGGAGCTCGTTCTCGAGGTACTTGATGGCTGCCTTCAGCAGCAGGGTCGCATCGGGCATGCTTTTCGGCATATGCCTTAACTTCCTGTCATCTAATCGCGGCCTTCGACGAGCGAGAGAAAATCCCAGAGCGGCTCTTCGATACGTCGCCCAATCGTGCTGCGCTCGATATCCACCTCTTCGATGCCGCGCGTGCCGAGTCGCAGACTCGCGATCGCCCAGCGCGTCGAGCCGAACGCCTCCCAGAATCTCACGTGGAGCGGATCGACGCGATGACCGCCCGCTTTTTCATAGGCGGCAAACAGATCCTCACGGCGGCCAAAACCTCCCACAGGTCCGCGGCCGCCGAAACGCCACGTCTTCACGCAAAGCCATCCCATGTCCTGCATCGGGTCGCCGGACTGCGCTCCTTCCCAGTCGAGGATGCAGCGAATTCCGTCGTCGCCCACGATGAAGTTGCCGGCGCGATAGTCGCCGTGAACGACGGTGTGCCGAGGATTGACCGGCAGATTCTCCTTTGCCCATCGGAGCGTGAGCTCGAGCGCCGGCAGCCTGAGTCCGAGGATGTCGGCAGTCAACCGGTAGGACTCAATCTGACGCGCGGCGCTCAAGTACTTGAGGAATGGGACCTCGGCCAGATCGATTTTGTGGATGCCGGCGAGGATTTCGCCACACTGCGCCGCCATCATCGGGCGCGCCTTCGCATAGCGCTCCTCGCGCAGGATGCGCGGCATGAGAGTCTCGCCCTCGATTCGCTCGGTTACCCAGCCGACATCGACGCCGTCGGCCTCCGAGAAAATTGCGCGCACGCGCGGCGCCGGCACTCCTGCTTTCACCGCGGCGATCATCAGGCGCGCATCCTGGTCGCCCGTGATACGAACGGAGTATTCGGCCAGCGGATCGTTCCGATCGACTGGCGGCGCGGGAGCGGGGACCTGGAGGATGAACGGCTCGCGCTGCGAGCCGA
The DNA here is from genome assembly GCA_030038355.1 of Candidatus Binataceae bacterium. GTDB lineage: Bacteria > Desulfobacterota > Binatia > Binatales > Binataceae > JASHPB01. The sequence continues at coordinate 28,099 of JASHPB010000283.1, read as the reverse complement.
TATCGGCGTCGAAAGAATAGGTCGTCTTGTTGGCGCCTCCCGTCAGCCGCCGGAAATCGTGGATCGTGCCGGGCGCGCCGATGTGCCGCGCCACCGCGGCCTGAAGCCGCGCGACGAAATCGTCGTTACTCATGCGTTCCGCTGATCAACTTTCTGCTGGCGGGCGGCCGTCCTTGAAGAATCCGAACAGGTACTGCGCGACGCGCCGCATCTGGATTTCTTCGGAGCCCTCGGTGATGCGGTAGCGGCGGTGATGCCGGAAGATGTGCTCGAACGGCTTGTGCCGCGAGTATCCGATCGCGCCGTGCACCTGCATCGCGCGGTCCGCCGCGTCGCACACGAGGCGATTCGCACGGTAGTTGCACATCGCGACTTTGTCGGAGAGCTTCAGTGCAACCTCCGGCTTCGACATCTGATCCATCTGCCACGCGGTCTTGCGAATCAGCTCGCGGAGCATCGCGGCCTCGGTGTGCAGCTCGACGAGCGGCCACTGGATCGCCTGATTGTTCGCAAGAGCCTTGCCGAAGGGCTTGCGCTCCTTGGCGTACTTCACACTCTCGTTGATGCAGTACTGCGCGGCGCCAAGAGAGGAAGCCGCCTGCCGGATTCGGTTTTCGTGCACGAAGTGCTGCGCCACGGCGAGGCCGTTCTCAGGATCGCCGAGGATCTCGCCCGCGGGAACATAGACATCTTTGAACGAAACGCGCGGATGGTCGGTCGGCATGTTGAACGTCCAGAGGTATTCCTCGATTTTGATGCCGTCGCTCATTACGGGGACGATGAAACAGGTGATGCCGCGCGGGCTGCCGTCCTTGCCGGAAGTACGAGCGAACACGAAATCATGGGTTGCGACGTGGAGGCCCGTGTTCCACATCTTGGCGCCGTTGATGCGCCATCCGTCGCCATCACGCTCGGCGTGCGTGTCCATCCACGTGGCATCGGAGCCGTGGCCGGGTTCGGTCAGGCCGAATGCGATGCGTAGCGAGCCGTCGAGGATTGCTGGAATCCACTTCTTCTTTTGCTCCGCGTTTCCGAAGTCGCGGAACATCAGAACGGTAGGCAGGTTGCCGACGACCGAGCTCTCGTTCTGCAAGTCGCAGTGTAGGCCGAGGCCCTTGGCTGCCAGGTACTCTCGGATGATCGCCATGCCAAGGTTGGTACCGTCCTTGCCGCCGTATTCCTTGGGCAGGCCGTAGCGATAATGCCCGGCCTTGTCTGCCCGCCGGCGCATCTCGCCGAGCAACTCTTCCCATTCCTTGCGTGGCAGGCCACCGTGCTCGAAATCGGTTCGCGCCCATTCGCGGCGATGGTCGAAGAAACGGATGTTGTCGTTTTGCTGCTCGAGCGGTTTAATCTCGCGCGCGATGAAAGCGTCGAGCTCTTTCAGATACGACTCGATTTCCGGGGGAATTGAGAAATCCACGGTGAATCTCCTTGCACAACAGCGATTCTAGCGAGGCGTGTAGCATGCCATGGCGGGGAACAAAAGTCCTAACCAGTCGGTACGCGGCAGCTGTCAAATTGAAGATTAATCAATAGCGAGAGGGGTTTTGAGACTGTACCATAGCGGACGAAAGGAACGGGCATGAGAAGGGAACCTAAATTCACTCGGAGAGAATTCCTGGCAGCCGGCGCAGCTGCTGCGGGTGGCGTGATCCTGCTCAGGCGGCGCAGTCTCGCGGCGGTGACGGGCGATTCGAGCGCGGCGACTGATACCTACAACCTGACCGTCGGCTATTCCGAACGAACGCTCGGTGGGGTGAAGATCCGCACCCGCACCTACAACGGCAGCCTGCCGGGACCGCTGATGGTAACGCGTCCCGGGCATCGCCTCCACGTGACGATCGACAATCAGCTACCGCCGAATCCGCCAGCGACGCCGCCGCCCGGCATCGATCCGCAGAACAATCCGAACAGCTTCAACACCAGTAATCTTCACTTCCACGGTTTGCAGGTGATGCCGCATCTGTTCTCGCCCCTCGGCACGACTGACCCGAAGGCGCGATTTATTGCGATAGAGCCGGGCCAGTCGTTCAGCTATGACGTCCAGTTACCGCCGGACCATCCGTCGGGTCTTTATTGGTATCATCCGCACTACCATGGCTCTGCGACGGTGCAGGTCGGAGGCGGAATGGCTGGCCTAATCCTCGTTAAGGGACCGATCGACGAAGTGCCTGAAATCAAGGCCGCGCGCGATGAGTTAATGGCGATTGAAAATATCAAGGTAAATCCGGGCAAGAACGCCGTCTGGGAATGGGAACCGATCGCTTATCAGCTGCCTTCGAACGGCGGCTATTCATTCATGAGTGCGCTCGAGTTCCTCACCGTCAACGGCCAGCCGGTGCTAACGATCGATCGGCGCGGCAAAACTCCGGTCGCGACTCCCGGCTCGCTCGCCAGCTATCGGATGAACCCTGGCGAGGTGATGCGGCTCAGAATCTTGAACGGCACCGACGGCATTCCGATGCAGCTCGTGCTGGCGGGCTTCGAAGTCTATCTGATCGGTATCGATGGGGTGAATTTTGCCATGCCTGAGCGCGCCGGCGCAGACATCAGCAGCGCGATCTGGATGGCGCCTGGGAATCGCGCGGAACTCCTGATTCGTGCGCCTTCGCAGCCGGCTTCGGGGACGCTTCAAGCTATCGCGCGGATGGCCTCGGCACCGAACCTGCTCAGCGAGACCATGGGTGAGATGATGGCGATGCCGCAGATCCAGCTTGCGAACTTCATCGTCGACGGCGCGCCGCAGGAAATGCAGCTTCCCGAAGATTTGCCCTTGCCTGCGCGCGAGTATCCACTCATCACCAACGACGAGATCGTCCGGCGCCGCACGATTACCTTCACGATGCACACGGGCAGCAAATCGATTCTGACGGGCGTCGAATTCTTGCTCGATGGTCAGCTATATGAAGAGACGCGGATCGATCAGCGCGCAAAGCTCGGCACCGCCGAGGAATGGATCCTGAAGAACGCGTCGGACGGAATCCATCCGTTTCACATGCACGTCAATTCATTCGAGGTGCTCGGCACGCCGTGGGATCCGCAGTATCACCGCTTTCACGACACGATCTGGCTGCCGCCGTTCTCGGAGACGAGGATGCGCGTGCGTTACAAGGAGTGGAAAGGCAAGTCGGTCTACCACTGTCACATCCTCCCCCACGAAGATACGGCGATGATCGCGAACTTTCTGATTTACTGACGGAGCGGTGCATCACTCGGCGTCAGCGATCGGCTGAAGGCCATCGGCTCCCCACAGTATGACGACGTCCGATTGGCCGACATCCGCGTCCAGGTAGACGAGGTAGGCAGGCAAATCGGTGCGCGCGTCGCTGATGTGCGTGCGCGCCGAGCATCGGCAACGCGCGGCCAGGGCGCTATTGATCGTGGCGAATTCGTCGAGATGTAGCGCCGCGGCCGGCAGCTCACGCTCCGCGATCCAAAGATCGAGCGTCGAACCGTTCAGGCGGTTTCTCTCCACAAGCGGCGAAGCTCCGGCGGTTGACGATTTGCGCGCCCAGGCTTCGAACTTCGCCGGCGACATCGCAATCACTTGCGGATACTGCCCGCGCAGGCTGCGGAGCGCACTGGACACGTGCTGCTTGTTGCCGGAGACCCGTTCGGAAATCTCCCGGTCAGCCATCATCCACATCTCGGCCGACCACTTTGCGAGCATGCGCTCATCGGCACCGGGGATATCGGCGTAGTGCTGGGCCGCGAGTTCGGCGCTCGACAGCTCGCCAGCTTTGAGCGCGGTTTCGACTTGGGCGGCCGCGGCGGCGCGCTGCTTATCATCGATCTGCGCAACAAACTGGTTGCTCGAGCTTCCGGGTTCGGTCGCTGCGGCGGCGCACGTCCGGCGTTGATGCGCCAGCGAATAGGTAGGTGCTCCGATCATGAATTCCGACGTGCAGAGGTCGTCGAAGACTTCGCGCCGCTGAGCCGGGTTCAGATCGCTGCGCGCCGCAAGCTTCTCGAGTTCGCTATGTGCTGCGACATACTGGCCGGCCGTCATCTTCTGCCGAGCCGATGTGAGCGCGACCGGAGCGCATCCTGACGCCACTAGTGCCGCCGTACACAGCATTGCCAGCGCAACTGCACAGAATCGATAGAAATCTTTGATGAAGCCCCGCGATGACATCGAGCCTCGTCTCAACTTGGTTATTCCAGATTATGCGGCCAGCGCGATCGTGAGCGCCACCCTCGCACGGATGTGTCGCGCGGTCCATAGCGTTTAGCGCAATTCGTGCCGATGCGATGCGTCGAGTGTGACGCATCGCCTCAGTAATTGCGTCATTTTCGGACATCCGCACGTCTCACATCTGAACTTTGGTGTCGCGAGCGTCAGAAAGTTGCCGCATCGATCGGAGTGAAAGCCCGCACCGCTGACGGCATGACCTCTGCGAACTTCATGGTTGAATTCGCCCCGACTAGAGGCGCACTAGATACGAGCGAGGAAGACCGAACGCGAGCATCTGGAGCAGGCATTTCACCCCTGCCCAAGGCGAGGTTGCTGGTTCGAAAAAAGGAGAAGGAGAAGGAGAACGACGATCGATTTTCTCAACAGGCCGTATGTGAAACGCGGACGTCGAAGAAAGGACAGACGATGACCGAGTACGCGCTGATCATCGCGGCGATCGCGGTGGCCGGCTACGCGGCTCTCAAGGGCGGAATCAACATGCTCAGCATGAACGTGAAAAACACGCTCGCCGGCGCGCCAGAACCAGCTGCAGCAAGGACGGTCGAAGCAAATCACGAACGCGGCGGGGCGCTCAACTCCGGCGCAACGCTCGAGGAAATCCTCGGTTTGCTGGCGCGGACTGACGCTCTATGCCGCCAAGCGGGTACCGGCTGGCGCGGGCGGCGACGACGCTGCCGCGCGCGGTGCCGCTCAAACCGATTCTGCCGTTCGCGTTCCTGGGCGGAAACGCAATGATCAAGATTCTACTTGCGCTGGTGTTCCTCGTGCTGCCCGCGATGATGAGCGTGATCGTCGGTGCCGCGATGATCCAGGTGATGCGCACGCTGAGCCAGCAAATGTTCGCCCGTCGAGCGGTACTTGACGCGACGCGTTTCTGACGTAACGGTGAACTCATGAGCGACGAACTCCGCCGCGAACGCGCGATGGAGCTATGGAACGCGGGGCTGTTTCATCAGCAGTGCGGCGCGCTCGATCAGGCAGTCGAGCTCTATTCCAAGAGCATCGAATTGTGCCCGACCGCGGAGGCTCACACCTATCGCGGGTGGGCCTATCACGGGATGGGGCGGCTCGAGGATGCGATCGCCGAGTGTCTGCGCGCGATCGACGTCGATCCGACTTTCGGTAATCCCTACAACGACATCGGCGCGTATTTGATCGAGAAGCAGGACTTAGACGGCGCGATTGAATGGCTCGAGAAAGCCAAGCTTGCGCCGCGCTACGAGCCGCGTCATTTTCCCTACATGAACTTGGGCCGTATATACGCTGCCAAGGGGATGGTGCGGCGCGCGATCAAAGAGTTCGAGGGGGCGCTCGAGATCGAGCCCGGCGAACCGAATTGCCAGGCGATGATCGCGCAACTGCGCGCAATCCTCAATTGACTTTGACGGACAGGAGGCTTCAGGATGCTCAAGGCCGGCGACGCCGCACCTGATTTCACGCTCACCAACCATGAGGGAAGGCCATTCACGCTCTCGTCGCTTCGCGGCCGCAAGGTTCTGCTCTGGTTCTATCCGATGGCCAGCACACCAGGCTGAACGGCGGAGGGCCGCGGGTTCCGCGACCAGCAGAACTTCTACGACGAAAACAATATCCAGGTTCTGGGCATCAGCTTCGACTCGGTTGAAGACAATGCGGTATTCGCGTCGAAAAACGGATTCAAATTTCCACTCCTGTGCGATGTCGAGCGCAAGGTCGGCTTCGCTTACGGCGCGGCTTCGGATCTGAAGGCCCGCGCGCCCTCGCGCATCAGCTACCTAATCGATGAGCACGGAGTGATCTCGCATGCCTATGATCGCGTGAATCCTCGCGATCATGCGGGCCAGGTGCTGGTCGACGCGATCGGCGGCTAGCTCGATGCAGTCGCGGATCGTCGGGGGAAAGTTTCATTCAGCTGTCTTTCGAGGAAGCGGCGGACTTTACTGCTCAGTCTTCAAAGACTCGCAGATCACCTCGGTCTCCTGCGCGGTTGCTGACAATCCGTCCAGCAGAACGGCGAGGTGATGACGGTTGCATTCAGAATCAATAGTTAGCCGTTCGTGGCGTGCAACGGTGGTCCGCTGTTCAAGTTCAATGGGTCGATATCTTTCGTTATCAACTGCGAGACCTCACGAAAGGTCGACTACTACTGGAGCAGGTTCACCGAAGGCGGCCAACCTGGAAAGTGCTGCTGGCTGAAGGACAAAATGCGGGCTCTCCTGGCAGATGGCGCCCAACGGGCTCTGCGCCGTGCTCGGCGACAAGGACCCGGCGCGGGCGAGGCGCACGATGGAAGCCTGCTTAAGATGTCGTAGCTCGACCCTCGACGGCCTGAAGCGCGCCGCGACCGGATGAGGCGCTTCGGTGTCACGCGAGCGCGAAGTCCGAGGTTGCAAATGCCGCTCGCTAAGTGATCGTCGCGCCAAGCAGCGCAACGACCTGCAACGCCTGCGCCATATCGATCGTGAGGCCGCGAAGCTGTCCCGGCGCGAGCTTCAGACCCTCGATGGTCGAGCCGCTGAGATCGACACTGACAATTCCGGCGCGAGTGAAATCCACGTTGGTCAGATCGCATCCTGCGAAGGCTACTCGCGTCATCGCCGTGTCGGAAAAATCGGCCTCCGTGAGGCGGCACTGCTCGAACCTGACGCCGACCAACTTCGAGGTGTTGATCCGCAGGAAGTCGGAGCGGCAGGCCTTGAGCGTCACGTCGCGCAGCTCGGCGGATTGAAGTGCGAGGCCGGTCGCGCGTGTGCCGACGATCTCGACGCGGCGAAAATTGGCGCGATTCCATTCAGCATTCGACAGATTTGATTTTTCGATCCGCACATCGAGCATCCTCGTGCGCTTGAGCTTCGAGCCGCTGAGATCGACGCGCGCGAGAATCGAGCTTTCGAATCGCGAGTCGGCACCCGCGAATCCCTGCAGCTCGCAATCTTCGATTCTGAGCCGCTCGTAGAGCCGCTCGGCGAGCGACTTGAACGTCGTAGTTTTCAGCTGGTCGAGCGGAATCGAGGGCGGATCGATCTGGCGAGCGCTCTTCGCGTTCTTCATCGTCGGCTGGCGCTTCAGGATCGGGAGTTATCGCTACCAGGTCAAGCAAGTTTAGGTCATATCTTTGCGCCGTCCACGTTTGCGGATCGAATCGCGATAAATGAGAATTTGCGGAGCTATGAGGGCGAAAGCGCGTCTCGTCGCTTCGATTCTTGCACCGTTGCTGCTCGCGGGTACGGCGCCGACGGGCGCCTTCGCAGGTGATGCGCCTGCGGGGGTCGCCGCGCTCGAGCGTGAGGTATCGCTCAAGATCGCCCACGTCCGCGATGAAGGCCCAACCGATCCCGCGAAACGCACGATGCTCTCGGAGGCGGAGCGGCTCGATCAGAAGGCCGAGCAGGAAATTGCAAAAGCCGACTACCACTCGGCGCGCCACGATCTGCTCAGCGCGAACAAAATCCTCGATGGTCTCGTCAAGTAGCATCGCTGCCGGCGCGGTTCTCCGCTTGCGGCGGTTTTGATAATTTCGAGAAAGGATCGCTATGAACGGACCCGACCAGATTTGGGCCGAGGCGCTCCGCACTCTCGAGCGGGGGCAACGCTTCGCGCTTGCGACCGTAGTCAACGTGCGCGGCTCAACTCCGCGCGAAGTCGGAGCGAAGATGATCGTGCGTGAAGACGGCCAGTTTGGCACGATCGGTGGTGGCTGCGGCGAGGCCGAGGTGTTCCGCAAGGCGCGGCTCATGCTGCGCGACGGCGAAGGCGCCGAAGTAACGGAAGTGGACCTCACTGGAGATTTCGATCAGCAGCAAATCGGCACCTGCGGCGGAATCATGGACGTGCTGGTCGATATCTGGTCGCCGGCGCGCGATGTGGAGACTGCCCGACAGCTCGCCAATGCTGCCGCTGATAGCCGCGCCGCAAGCCTTGTCACGGTGGTTGCGGCAGGAGCGCGCAGCGAACTTCCAACGGGAGCGCGCGCTGTTATCGATCCTGACCAGCAATTGGCCGGCGCGCCGTTCGAGATACCCGCCGTTGCAATCGACAAGATCATTGCCCGTACGCGCGACGCGCTCCCGGGTCTGCTCCAAATCGAAAGCGACGGCAACGTGAAGCAGGTCGCGCGCGTCGAGAGCGCCGAGGCGCCGCGCGTCTTTGTCGATCCGATCGTCGGCGCGCAGCGCCTGATAATCGCGGGCGGCGGCCATATTGCACAGCCGCTATGCGCGCTCGGCGCGATGCTCGGCTTTCACGTCACCGTGATCGATGACCGCGCGTCGTTTGCGAATCGCGCGCGCTTTCCAGAGGCTGACGAGATCATCGTGCGGCCATTTGCGGCGGCGATTGAGTCGCTGAATCTCGACGGCCACTGTTATCTCGTTTCCGTTACGCGCGGCCATGCCTTCGACGAGGAGACCGTGAACGCCGCGCTCAATACGCCATGCGGCTTCGTCGGCATGATCGGGTCGCGCAGGCGGGTGAAGGCGATGCTCGAGCGGCTGGGAGAAGCCGGTGTGCCCGGCGAGCGTCTCGATCAGGTGCACGCGCCCCTCGGTCTCGATATCGGCGCGGAGACGCCAGAGGAAATCGCGATCGCGATCGTCGCGGAGCTTATTCGCGAGCGCCGCCTTGGCATCCGCGACGAACTCACGCTCGGCGTCAAATCGGGACGGCTCAGTCGCAAAAGCCAGGAGTAAGTGGCAAAGATCGCGGGCATACTGCTGGCTGCCGGCGAGTCGCGCCGCATGGGATTTCCCAAGCCGCTGCTCAAGGTTGGTGACCGGACCTTTGTCGAACTGATCGTGAGCACGATGCTCGAGGTGATGCCCCGTGTGATCGTCGTGCTCGGCGCGCACGCGGCTCGCATCCGGCCGGCGATAGCGACCGACGAGCGTGTCACGATCGTAGAGAATCGAGCGTTCACGCGCGGGCAATTGTCGTCGATAAAGGTGGGAATCGAGGAAGTGTCGCTAGATGCCGACGGAATCCTGGTTCATCTGGCGGATCATCCCACCGTTCGCGCGGGAACATTCGGCAGGGTCATCTCGGGATACGAGCAAGACCGGCATCCAATAGTGATTGCGCGTTATGACGGCCGCCGCGGGCATCCGGTGATTTTCGATCACTCAGTCTTGAACGAACTGCTTCGCGCTCCGGAATCCGAGGGTGCGCGCTACGTCGTCAATGCTGTGCCATCGCGGGTGAGCTACGTTGATGTCGATGACCCGGGGGTCACTTTGGACCTTGATACACCCGAGGATTTGGCGCGGGCCGGTATCAAGGCGCCGCCGTCCGGCCTCTGAAACACAGCCGGCGAAACTTAGGCCAAAGTCGCGTGAAGAACACTGTAACCGCCAAGATTCCTGAACGTATATCGAGTTGGATATGCTTGGCCTTGCCGCGAGCAGGAAGATCGCCTGGAGCTTGACGGCCAAACCTGACGAGGAGTTGATTGCGGAGGTTCTGGGCGGTGACTCGGCCGCTTTCAATGAACTTTCCTCGAGGCATCGGCCGCGTGTCGAGCGTCTGTGCCAGCGGTTCTTCTCGGACCCGGAAATAGCCCGCGACCTCGCGCAAGAAGGCTTTATCCGCGCATACACGGCGCTCAGAACGTATCGCGCGGAGATGCCGTTTGGCGGATGGTTACGATCGATCGTAATCAATCTGTGCTATGACGAGCTAAGACGTCGTAAGCGGCGGCCGGAGGAGTTGGTGGGTGACTTTGGAGCGCCCGAGGTGCAGTGGATGCACCTTGTGAACGAAGCGTCGCCCGAGAACATCGTTGGTGATGCCGAGGAGCGCCAGGAAGCGCATGACTTGGCGCATCGACTGCTCGACACGCTGCGGCCCGAGGATCGGATGGTGATGGTGCTGAAGGAGAGTGAGGAGATGAGCGTCGCTGAGATCGCGAGTATCCTCGGCTGGAGCGAAGCTAAGGTAAAAATCCGGGCGTTCCGAGCTCGGCAAGCGCTGCGCAAACAGGCGGAGCGGATGCTGGCCGTGGGACGCCGCAGGTGATCTTCAATGAACTGCTTTGAAGCACGACAAGAATTTCCCGCGCTATGGCGCAAAACTGCCACCCCCGAGCGGTCCGCGGAGGTGTACTCGCACCTCAAGGGATGCGCGAAGTGCGATCATGCGTTCCGGGTCTTTGCCCTGAGCGCTCCGGTCTTGCATTCCGCGGTTGAGCCTGAACGCAACGCGGCCGAATTCCGGCGTCGCGTAGCGTACAGGGCGCAGCGCGGATTATCGGTGACTCGTCCGGCGCGCGAGCCGCGGCGCCTGCTCGCGATGTGCGCGGGCATGATGGTGCTGTTTGCGGCCAGTACGGCCGCCTACTTGTCGGTCGCCGCTCCGATCGGTTCGTACACCGACGAGATCACGAATTCGGATTCGGGGTACGAATTCCCGGTAGACACTGCGCCGACGAGCAACGACTTTGCCGGATAGGACGAATCTCTGGGCGATCCTGATTACGATTGTTTCCAGCCTGCTGATCGGCTTTGCGCTGAGCACGCTGGCCTACCGGTTTCGTCTCTTGCGCGTCCCCGGTGGTAACTTTGTCGAGCGTCTTGATCGCCATGTGCATCTGACGCCCACTCAACGTCAGCAGATAGTCGAAATCATGCAGAATACGCGAGGCAAGATTGAACGGCTTCGGCGCGATTTCCAGCGCGAAAGGCGCGATGCGCTGTGGGATTCCTACGACCATGTTCGAGCTGTGCTGACCCCGCAACAGCAGCAGATCTTCGACCGCGAGTTCGTGCCTCCCTGGGGCAGTCGACGTGAAGTCGAGAGTTCCCCATCCCCCTCCGGGACATCCTCACCGGTCGCGCCTCAATAACGATCCGGTTTTGCCGGTGCAGCCGAAGTCGCAGTCGAGCTTCGAGGCCGTTGGTTTAGAGCTACTCCTTCTCAACTCGGCGAAGCCGAGGAATGCACGCTCCAACTGCATTCGATGAAATGCCTTCGCCCTGCTACAGAGAGGGTCTCGCTCACATCCCGTAGCAATGGCGGCGAACTTCTTCGCTCCTTGAACCGCGTCGCGCGCAGTCAACCGCCCCCATAACGTCGCCTATTACCCGTCCGAGATCGTTGATTGTTCCGAGGCAAGCTTGCCAGCTAATCGCGTATCCACAGTTTGGCGGGTTGGGCGGACAACCCGCTTCTCTGCGGGCAATGCGGCCTTTCCGCATCATGCTGATCGACGGCCGCAGTGTGCTGGATGCGAAGCGGCGGCGAGCAATCCTGGCGTCAATCGGATCGGTGGAAGCCAACATGATCCGGTCTGCAATCGAACTGCTGATTCAACCCGGTGAGCTGCCCCCGGTATTCGAGTGGAAAGCGCGGCGACACTGCTGACCGGCGTATCCGACGCCGCCTCAATCGCAATCGCCGAGGCCGAGGACAAGCTCAAGAGGCGCAAAGAGATCGGCGATACGCTCACGATGTTGGTGATGGCGCTCAGGAACTTACGCAGCTACGATGCCGCGCCGAACCGGTCCGCTAAAGGGCGCCGATTTCCTTGAGCGTCTTTTCTGCTTCGGCGGAAACGGTTGGATTCTTCGAGCTGTCGGCGAGTGCGATGCGTAAGTACTTGAGCGCCTCGTCGCGATTTCCCTGCTGCGCGAACAACTGCCCGATTCGAAGCGCGGCGAACGAATTGTGGTCGATATCGTAAGCCTTGCGAAAATAGACCATCGCATCGTCAGTCTTCGGCGGCTGGAACGTCATGTACGCTTCGCCGACGTTCAGGTAGGCGCTCACTTGTTTCGGTTCATTCTTGATCAGCTTCTGATACACCTTGATGATGTCGCTGGGGTCCGAACGCGACTGGTAGTAAAGCCCGAGGTAGATGTACGCCTCGTCGTAAGTCGGATCGAGATCGGTTGCCTGCCAGAGTAGCTTCACCGCCTCGTCGCTGTTGGTCATCTTGATCGCAGCCTGGACCAACTCGCGCGCCTTGGCGGTGTTGGCGTCATCGGCGATCGAGGAAGCGGGAGGGAAGGTGAACAAAATCGCGATTGCCCATGCTATCGTTAGCGATAAGAGTGCGAGGCGGCGAAGCATGAGTCGGAAACGGCTATCCTCAACCCTGTGTGATCGTGACACGAATGGCATACGATTCAAAGCCGTCGTCCGCTCGTGACTCAAATCGGCGCACCTGCGCGCGCCCGGGAAATCAAAAGACTGATGAAGCAACGTCGCTTCAAAGCCAACGGACTCACTCTCAACTGCGTCGACTACGGCGGCGAGGGTAAGCCCGCGCTGCTTTTTCTGCACGGTGGCTCGGCCCATGCGCACTGGTGGGATTTCGTCGCCCCCGCGTTCATCGACGACTTCCACGTGCTCGCACTCGACCAGCGTGGCCACGGCGAGAGCGAATGGGCTGAGGAATGGGCCTACGGCTCGCGCCATTATGTTTCAGACCTCGACGAAGTGCTCGGGCGATGGGGCTTCGGGCCGCCGATTCTGGTGGGCCATTCGATGGGTGCGCACAATGTGCTGGTCTATGCGGCCGCCCACGCCGACAAGCTGCGCGGGCTAATCGTCGTCGACAGTCCGCCCGACTACAACGAGCGCGCAGTCGGATTCTTGAAGAGCGTCGCCGAAAAGCCGGCGCGCCACTTCGCTTCGCTCGATGAGGCCGTCTCCAACTTCAAGGTGTTGCCGCGCGAAACGCTCGCAAGCAAGGAAATTCTTGCGCACGTCGCGCGTAAATCTTTCAAGCAGATCGACGACGGCGCCTGGACGCACAAGATCGATCGCCGCACGATGATACGCGAGCCGCTCACCGTCTCCGAATCACTTCACCGCATCACCTGTCCCGCGCTGCTCGTCAAGATCGTGAAGAGCCCGCTCCTTTCGATCGAGCAGGCAAAGCAGATGGTCGCGGCGATGCCCAAGGGCCAGCTCGCGACGCTCGACGACTCGTACCATCATGCGATGCTCGACAACCCGCGCGGGTTGATCGAAGTGATGCGCCCGTTCCTTGCTGGCCTCAAGTGAACGAACCTCGCACCCATCTGTTCGACGGTCCGCCGCGCCTTCACTATCTCGAATGGAACCCGGGGGGGCGTCGCACGATCATCCTGCTGCACGGCAACAGCGCCAACGCGTGGTGGTGGGAGTCGGTGGTGCGCGAGATGAGGCGCGGCTACCGGATTCTCGCCCTCGATCAGCGCGGACATGGCGACAGTGAATGGGTGCGGCCGGCAGCCTACACGCCCGCCCAATACGCTGACGATCTCGCCAAGTTCATCGCGCATCTGATGCATGACGGTGAGAAGCCGATCGTCGCCGGCCACAGCATGGGCGGCTTGAGCGTGCTCGCCTTTGCCGCCGCGCATCATCACGCCGCACGCGGAGCGATCTCGATAGACTCGGCGATCATTTCGAGCAAAGGACGCGATCGCTATTTGCGGCATCTGAAGGCTCTTCCGATCGTGACGTATCCAGACCTCGAAACCGCGAAGAAGCGCTATCGGCTGATGCCCGACGAGGGCGAGATTGCGCCGGAGATCCTATCTGAAGTGGCCGAGCGTAGCCTCGCTCGCACCGACGAAGGCCGCTGGACGCTGAAATTCGATCGCGAGAGCTTCTTCGGTCGCGACGGCCTCGACGTGTTCGGCGCGCTCAGAGCCATCACGATTCCGATCCTCCTGGTGCGCGCGGAAAAGAGCCGCATCATGACGGTCGACGGCGTGGAGCGCGCCCTCGAGGCGAGCCGTCACGCGAAGTTCGTGACGATTCCGGGTGCGCATCATCATGTGCTGCTTGAGATGCCGGAGCAGGTCGCTCGCACGATCGAGGAGTTCGCCTCGACGCTGGATTGAACCGCTTCCTTCCCGTCATTTCGAGCGAAGTCTGCGAAGCGAGAAATGACGAAACTGCAGCACCGGATTTTTGTGTGTCATCGCGAGCGGAGTCGAAGAATCCTATCCGCTCGTTGATCAACGCAGCCGACGAACTGTGGGTTGGGAGATTTGAGTGTTACAGCTCGATTTCCATCTTCCGGTGCGCGATGCCGGCCTCGTCGAAGACGCCACCGATCGGGCGATAGCCGCACCTCAGATAAAAGCCCTCGGCCGTGAGCTGCGCGTGCAGCACCGCCTTCTTGATGCCGCGGGCGCGCGCCTCATTCATCAGGAACAAGAGAATCTCGCGCCCGATTCCCGATCCGCGAAGTTCGGATAGTACGGCCATCCTGCCGATTTTCACTTCGTCGTCGCCGCAAGAAACCATCCGTCCTGTCCCGACCGGCTCATCGTCGAAGAACGCGAGCGCATGAAACGCGAGCCGGTCGTCCTCGTCGAGCTCGATTTCTTCGGGCACATGCTGCTCCTCGATAAACACGCGGCGGCGAATCGCCCACGCCTGTTCAAGCTCGGCGGGCGACGCAATCGCGACGATTTTCACATTGCCGCTCATGCGCCCTCACTACCGCGCACGGCGTGCCTCGTCAAACCGGGGTTCATCGCAAAACGCGGCCTGTGCTACGCTTCGCGAGCGGAGGAGTTTCATTTCATACCTTCGACCGATGCCTCAGCTTGCGGAAACAATCTACGCGCCCGAACTCGACGGTGGAAAATGGCTCCGGAGCGGTCCGATCAGTCTCCGCGCGCTGCGCGGTCGCGCAGTCGCGCTGATCGACTTCTGGGATTTCACGTGCGTCAGCTGTATCCGCACGCTGCCCTATGTCGCCGAATGGAATCGGCGTTACGCCGATCGCGGTCTCGTCACTGTCGGCGTGCACGCGCCAGAATTTTCGTTCGCGCGCGAGGCATCACATGTAGCCGACGCGGTCGCGCGCTTTCATCTGGACTATCCAATCGTCCTCGACAATGACTATGCGATCTGGCGCGCATACTCGAACCGCTTTTGGCCAGCCGAGTATCTGGTCGATCGTCACGGACGTATTCGCTACTACCAGTACGGCGAAGGCGGTTACGGTGAGAGCGAAGATGCGATTCAACACGCGCTCAAGGATTTGAAGAATCCAGTTGAGCTGCCGCCGCTGATGACTCCGCTCCACGATGGCGACGCTCCGGGTGCCGTCTGCTACCGCGTCACGCCCGAGCTTTACCTTGGCTACATGCGCGGACAGTTCGGCAATCCTTCCGGGATCAGCAAGGAAGTCGCAATCAACTACGTCGATCCGGGCCGCCGGATGGAGGGGCTTTGCTACCTCGATGGGCGATGGCGCGTCGAGCAGGAATTGGCGCGAGCCGAGGCGCCGGGCGCGTCGCTCTCGATTCGCTACAGGTCAAAGGACGTGAACCTCGTGATGGCGCCGCCCGCCGGTTCGACGATCCGCGTTGAACTGAAACTTGGCGAAGGGGAACGTCTGGGCGAGGACGTACAGATCGAAAACGGTCGAGCGTTCGTCACGCTAAGCGAGCCGCGGATGTACAGCCTGGTGGCCAATGAATCCGTCATGGCCGGCGCACTCACGCTTTTGCCCGAGCAGGCGGGCCTCGCCGTGTATGCATTCACATTCGTTTCGTGCGCCGTCGCGTGAATCGGCGCCGGAGAAATCATATGGCAGACGAAGAAAGGCGGGCGACCGACGCGGAAATTCAGGAAGCTGCCGAGATGCTGCTCGAGGCGCGCTATCCGATCGCGCTCACGGGCGCCGGCCTGTCAGTCGAAAGCGGCATCCCGCCATTTCGCGGACCTGGAGGGCTCTGGACCAAGTACGGCGAGCCACCGATGAATGGCTTTCAGATTTTTCTGCAGGATCCCAAGAGGGCGTGGGAGGATCGGCTTTCGCGCCGCAATGATGAACTCTATCGGCCGCTGGTCGTAGCCAAACCAAACGCCGGTCATCATGCGCTCGTTGATCTGGAGAAGCTCGGCATCCTTCGATTCGTCATTACGCAAAATATCGACGATCTCCATCGCCAGGCGGGACAGCGCTCGCTCGCCGAAATCCACGGCAACTGGACCCTGATCCGATGCCTCGACTGTGTGCGTCGGATTCCGTCCGACGCGGTCAGTCTCGACGTGCTGCCGCCCGAGTGCCCGAATTGCGGTGGGATGCTGAAGAGTGACACCGTGTCGTTCGGCGAGCCGATTCCGATCGACGTGCTGAACGAATGCGCGAAGCACGCGGCGAAGTCCGACCTCGTGATTGTCGCGGGCACATCGGCCACGGTGTATCCCGCCGCTGGCTTCGCCATCGAGGTGAAGCAGCGCGGCGGCGTGCTGATCGAAGTGAACCTCTACGAATCAGAGATATCTCGCGTCTGCGATATCAGCCTGCGCGGCCCGTCAGCAGAGATTTTGCCGCGGCTGGTCTCTACCGTAAGCAGCGCGCGCAGGGAAAAGCTGTCATAGCGACTGCGGCGGCCGACAGCGCGATAGTGCGTCGCGAGTCGAAAGTCTGATGCCCGCGCTAAATGCCAAAGCGCATCGCTTCTTCGCGTTGACCGCTCATCGCCGCGCGATGCTTCGACTCGCTCGCAATGACAAAAAGGGAGCGCGCTTTTTTTTCTGTCATCCCGAGTGGACTTGCGCGACGAGAGATCTCGGAGGCACCGAAGACGCGCCGGTACCGATTAGCGTGCGACGCGCTTTCATTTCTTTGAGCAAGCGACGCTACGCGCCCGTTCTCCGGTACCGGCGGACGCGTCAAACGCACCGCCTATCCGAGACCTCTCGACTTCGGCCACCTTCGCTCTGGGTCACAGAGTAGGAGGCGGATGATCCATTTGTCGGGCTCACGCGAGATGGGTTTCCGGATTCACGGGGGTCGGGCGGCGCTTTAGCAGGACCATTTCGTCGCTGCCGTCGAGTGCAGTCGGATTACTGGTCAGAATGATCTGGTACTGGTCGCGGAGCGCGGCGCTGCTGCCGAAGTAGTACGCTCGCCAGCAAATCAGGTAGCCCGGTAGTGATTTGTCACGTGCGCGCACTATCGGCATCGAGCGGCCGCTGTAGAAGGCGACGTCGTAGTTGAGTGCGTCGAGATATGCACACGGGTCGCCGCCAACTTCCTTCATCGCCTCGATGGTAAAGTTCTTGAGCGAGAGCGTATTGGCGATTGCCGGCACCACCACGGCGTTCGCTACGAGCGCGATCAGGATCATCGTCACGCCTATGGCCAGAACCAATCGCTCGATCGCAGCACGGGAAAGCGCGAGCCAAACGCCGATCGCGAGCGCAAGTATCGGAATTCCGATGCTCACGATTCGACCTGCGTTGACCGCCGCCGCGAGCATCGTGAGGAAGCTCGGTGCTTCGATATCGAACGGCACAAGCGCAGTGCGAAAGAGTTCCGGCGATCTGGCGAGCGTCGCAAGTGCCGCCAATGCTCCTGCCGCCGCGATCACGGTAGCGATACCGACGACGCGCGTCGTCGCCGAAATCCACCCTCGCGCGGCGTCACGTAAGCCGATCGCTTCAGCCAGGTAGACTGCCATCAGCGTCGCGAGAGCGGGATAGAGTGCGAGGAGGTAAACTCCGCGCTTGCTCTGCGGCAAGTTATAGAAAACGAGCACCGCGACGAACCAGATGACGAAGTAGGAGAGGCGCGAGTCGAGCGCGCGCGGCCGGCGGAGCGCTTCAACAATGGCGATTGGTGCGACGATCATCCACGGCATGAAGCCCGCGAGCAGGGCGCCCTCCATGTAGTAAAACGGATGCGCGTGCGGCTCATGAATGGCGGCGCTCGCCACGACGCGATAAAGATTTTCGGCGAGAATCTGTTTGCGGAAAAATGCTTCGCCGCCTTCGATCAGCGCGCCGAGATACCATCCTCCGGCGAGTACGATCGCCACGATCGCGCCGCGCGCCATCGCCAGGTTGCGAACGATGCTCCAGCGGCCCCTGAGCGCAATCCAGATCACCGCGACCATCACGGGCAGCGCGCCGCCGACGGGTCCCTTGGTCAGGATCGCGCACGCGATCGCGACGTAGAACAGCATCCGGCGCTTGGTCAGCCCTTCGACCATCAGGATGAACTCGAAGAACGCGATCTCCATGAAAAAGGCGAGCGTCATGTCGACGCGCGCGCCGGTCGCCGCCTGCAGGTATTGCGCCGTCGTCCCCATTATCAAGGCCGCAAAGAATGCCGAGACATTGTCGAACAAACGCCGGCCATAAAAGTAACAAACGATCACGCCCGCAATTCCCAGCGCCGCCGACGGCAATCGCACGCTGAACTCGGTGACGCCGGTGATGAGCGAGACGAGCGCGGCGAGCCAGTGCATGAGGAGCGGCTTCGACGGAATCTCGACGCCAGCTCGTACCGGCAGAATCCAACCGGCGCCGTGCACGATGTCGTAAATCGTCACCGCCTCGCGCGGCTCGCCCTTGGTATAGAGCGGATAGCCGCCGAGGTTCACGAGATAGAGTGCGATTGTCGCGATCATCAGGAGCGGCAGGGCGTTGCGCGGCGCGGTAATGGTGGCAAGCCAATGCGGAACTCGGTCGAGCGTTTCAAACGAATCGCGCACATTCTCGGCCGCGGAAGAGTCGATTGAGTCGTCGAGGCGAGGCGCGCGGTCGTTGGATTCGTTCATTGGCAAGTTCGAAAGCCCGGGATTAACATACCTGCACCAATCCGAATAAGCAGGAGGGCGCGAGATCCGCGCACCGGCTCAGCCTGCGGCATCAGGAGTATCGGCAGATGGCACAAAGACTCGAAGAAAAGGTGGCGATCGTAACCGGGTGCGCGCGAGAGCGCGGAATCGGCCGCGCGATGGCGATGCGGCTCGCGCGCGAAGGCGCGCACATCCTGGCGGCAGACTATTGCCGCTCGATCGCCGAGTATCCAGACGCGAAATTCGGCCAGGGCGCCGAGCTCGAGGGCCTGGTGGCCGATATTCGGAAGCTCGGGCGCCGTGCAATTGCGGTCAAAGTCGACGTCACGGACGAGGCGGAGGTCTCAGCGATGGCCGAAGCGGCGACAAAGGAGTTCGGCCGCGTCGATATCCTGTGCAACAACGCCGGCGGCGGAGTCGGCGGCGGTCCCGTTACGCAGCAGACGCTCGACTCGTGGAATCGAACGGTCGCGATCAATCTGACGGGCACGTTTCTTTGCTCGAAGCACGTAGCGCCGAAGATGATCGCGGCGGGCAACGGCGGACGCATCATCAACACCGCGTCGATCGCGGGCAAGCGCGGCGGTCCCGGGATGGCTGCCTACTGTGCGGCCAAGCACGGCGTCATCGGACTCACGAGGAGCCTCGCACTCGAGCTCGGCCAGTTCGGCATCACGGTCAACGCGGTGTGTCCCGGATTCGTCGAGACTCAACTCTTCGAGGGGCTGGTCAACATGGTCGGCGCGACGCGCAACTTAAACCGCGAGCAAGTGCTGAAGACCTTCGTCGCGCAGGTGCCTATGGGTAGGATGGAGAGCGGCGACGACGTTGCCGACGTGGTCGCATTCCTGGCGTCGAAGGACGGCGGCTACATGACCGGGCAGGCGCTCAATATCTGCGGCGGCGTCGAAACGCACTGAAGGAGTGTCGGGAAATCGGATCTGCGAAAATCACCACCAGCAATGGTGAGTCTAACTTCCTTCCCCTGGGGAAGGGAAAGAGGGTTAGGCAGGATTCTGCGATCGGCTTTTCAGAATCGAAACACTCAACCTAACCCCCAACCCCGTCGCCCATCAGGAAGGGGAGCAGCTCAGATCGATTAGTACTGGTTGACGAGCCGCACGCGATCCTTTCCGTTGGCGTCGTATGCATAGACGTCGGATGGATTTTCGTCGCGTGTGATCTTATGCGACCCGTCGCAGAAGGGCTTGTTCTTCGAGAGGCCGCAGGCGCAGATGTAGAGGGGTAGCTCGGTGCCTTCGGGAACTTCATAGGGGGCATTGCGTTCGTGTCGTACAATTCGGGCCATCGGAGTTTCCTCGCTTAGGTCGCGCGGGCGCGCGTGATTTGATGCATCTTAAGACCACGCGCCACCGCCCCGTCAAATCAAAATATCAACTGACGATCGGCTGATGGATGGCCTCGGCCATTTCGAGATCCGATGGATGGGGCCGGTGCGCGTCGGCGCCCATCACGAGCGTCAGAACACCCGCAATCGCGATCAGGATACCAACGACCTCGTGGCGCGTCGCGTGCTCGCCGAGAAAGATCACCGCGAACACGATCGAGAGCAGTGGAATTCCCGGCACGACAAGCGCCGTGGTCCATGCGAGCGAGAGGCGACTGATTGCGCCATACCACGTGAGCGCGCCGAAGAAGTAGATGAGAATGCCGGTCAGAATCGTGATCTCTAGGAGCGTTTTATCGGCGAGTTGATGGATCGTCCCGGCGCGGAAGATGAGCAGTTGCATCGTCAGGAAGATCGAGGCGTAGATGAATCGCCCGCCAGTCACGGTCGAGGGGGACAGCGGCGGCATCACCTTGAGACCGATCACGTGCGAGATTTGCCAGAAGAGCGGCGTGATGAAGACCAATCCTGCGGCCCAGAGGGGAGAGAACGATGCAGCGCCGAACACCGATGCGATGCCGACTAGGATGACGGTCGTTGCGAACAGCTGGCGTGGCGACGGCCGTTCGCCGACGAAGATCGTCGAGAGCACCAGCGAATAAACCGGCTCGCTCTGCATGAGCAGCACTCCGACAACCGCGCTGATTTTCGATAGGCCGTACGTGACCGTGAGGCTCGTCATCACGGTGCCGAAGAAGCCCATTGTGCAGAGCCGCGCGCGATAGCGCCGGTCGAACACGAGAGCGAGGTCGCCAGTACTGAGGAGCCAGGCAACGGCACATACGGCGGCGAAGATAACCGCGCCGGCGCAGAAGAGGAGGGGATCGACGTGCAGCGCCCCGAAGCGCATCGCAACCGGTTGGCCAGCGCCTAGAATCGTGCTCGCGATCGCCAGGCTAAGACCGATCCGGAGCGCACGGGCGCGCCGGGCCTTGAGGGCGGCTGTCCTCGAGAGCGAGGCGGTGGTCGCCGCTTCCTGGCGCATCAGCGCTTAAAGGCGACGAATAGCACGAGGGCCGCCGCGATGAAGCGATAAACGGCGAAGGGTTGATAGGTCCGGGTGCGCACGTAGCGGATCAGTGCAGCAATCGCCAACAGGCCAAAGACGAGGGACGCGATGAAGCCAAGGCTGAGTTGGCGATGCATCCCCTCATGCAACGCCTTGTGCATCTCGAGCATACCTGCCCCGGCGATAATCGGCGTAGCCATCAGGAATGAGAAATTCGCCGCATCTTCGCGTTCCACACCAAGCGCGCGAGCCATCGTGATCGTCGCACCAGAGCGCGATACGCCCGGGACTATCGCAAGCGCTTGGCTTAGCCCGATTAGCAATGCGTCGAGGAAGGTCATCTCCTTTAGCCCGCGACTATTTCGCCCCCATACATCGGCGAGCAAGAGAACGAGACCAAGCGCCGCGAGATTGCATGCAATTAGAACGGGATTTCGAAAAGTACTCTCGGCCTGCTTCTCGAAGGCCACACCGATGAGCGCACCCGGGACCGAGGCAACGATCAGCAGAAGGAGAAGGCGGCGCATTGGACCTTGACCGCTCGCGACTGCGATTCCCATGTCGAGCCAATCACGCCAGTAGTAAACAAGAAGAGCGACTAACGTTCCCATATGTAGAGCGACATCGAAGGCGAGACCGGGATCCTCCCAGCCGAATAGCCATGGAATTATTACCAAATGGGCTGAACTCGAGACCGGAAGGAACTCGGTCAGGCCTTGGACAATACCCAAAAGAATCGCTTGCAGATTAGAAAGCATAAGAATTTCGACTATTTACCCACTTGGTGCAGCTGTGACACAATTTTTGGTTGTTAACCGATCGGCCAGTCCCCGCATCAAAGAAGGGCGACTACCGACCGGGTTCCGCTTGACCCTGCGATCCGGGCGCTTACAATTAGAAGTCAGGGTTCCGCGGACGTAGGGTGGGGCAAAGCAGTTCGAGGAGGCCCAGTAGATGACGCCGATGACGCGAAGCAACAGCAGAGGGAAAGTGATTCCGCTACGGGAGGGCAATGTGGTCGAGGGTGAGGCCAATCTTCTATCCCAGGAGTGGGAGGACGTAAACCTCGGCGACCCGCATCCTTTTCCGCTGGTCTCGACGCTGCCGCGCCTGCCGGTCATGATTCCAGACGAAATTCTGGACTACTACGGATGGGTTTTCTGCCAGGGCGGCTTCGTTAATCTCCAGATGACTTTCGAGCAGTTCCTGGCCGTCGTTGCGGCTGTGAGCCCGTCTGGTCTTTGCCCCGAATACGACGAATCCGAGGCATCTTTCCCTGACGAATAGCTCCGGCTTGATGGAGCGGGCTTGGTCGCGCGCGATGCAGGAGCAAGGAGCGGTCGTCACTGAGGTTTGGCCTCGGGGGCCGACCCGGAAGCGACGGGCTTAAGCATCGTATTCCGCACCCACACCGATTTCACACCAGCTGTATCGTTCGGGGACTTGAGACCGTTATCTTGGGCGATCTGCTGCCAATTGGCGGCATTGCCAGTCACTCGTTTCGCCAGTCCCCGCAAGTCTTCGCCCGGTAGCAAAGAGTAATTTACTCCGCCTTCGGCGGGCGTTCCGATGTTGGCCGGATTCGCTTGTGCAAGCGTGTCGATTTTCTGGAAAAGCCCGATTCGTGTCGAGGCCTTGTACTTGCTCAGCTGGTCGTCGGGGATATCCTCGGTTTCAACGTTTACCACGATGGTGCTGCGACGGGGCGAATCCGGCGTAATCTCGACAACATACCGGTACTGGGGATGTACGCCGGCGAGGCTGCCAAAGATGCCGGGGGTGTTATCCGCATCGCGCCACTCGGTCTCGATTTTTTGATCGGGAACACTTTCCTGCACCAGCCCCTGGCTTTCGAGCGCATCCCGCGCATAGAGGTACGCATCATGAGCATCGCACGGCATTTCGTGCTGCTCGCCGATCGCGGCCTGGCCCGTGCCTCCAGCCTCCGCATACACCCCGTGGAACAGGAAGCATCCCGCGAGCGGCAGCACGAGAGCGAGGCTCGCGACGAAGAAAGTGTATAGAGCTCCGATGAGTCGCCGCGACATGACCTTGATCAGGAAACCACGCGAGGATCGAGTGCGCAAGATCGATGTGCGCGGGCATCACTTTACGGCTGGAATCGAACGCGAAAAGCGGTTTTTATCGTCGCTGCAAGTTGCACGATACGCGCTGAGTCTATAATCAGGTAGCCGCTATGAGCGAAACTACTTCGGGTGCACGTCACATGATGGCCGTGATCGGCGCCGCCACGGCGGGATCCGAGATTGCGCGGATTCTTGCTCAGCACGGCGCAACGGTGATCGTCTTCGAGCAGAACCCTCGCCCCTACGGCAAGATCGAAGACGGACTTCCGCGATGGCATACCAAGCAGCGGCGCGACGAATACGCCGAGATCGACAAACGCCTCGATAATCCGAATATTCATTACGTGCCCAACACGCGCCTCGGCAAGGACATCAGCTTCGAGGAACTGCGCAGGGGATGGGGCCTTAGCGGGATCGTGCTGACCCACGGCGCCTGGCGCGATCGGCCGTTCCCGGTCGAGGGTGCCGACGAGTTCATCGACCGCGGGCTCGTTTATCAAAATCCGCTCATCTACTGGTTCAATCACTACCGCGAAAAGTCCTACAACGGGCCACGCTACGAGCTTTACCCCGGCGCGATCGTCGTGGGCGGCGGACTTGCCTCGATCGACGTGGTCAAGGTGCTGCAGATCGAAACGACGCTTACCGCGCTTGCGGCGCAGGGTATCAGCGAGGACATGATCCGGCTCGAGCGCGAGGGAATCGAACCCGTGCTCGCGCAGCACAACCTCAAATGGGCAAACCTGAAGATTCAACCATGCAAGCTCTTCTATCGGCGCCGCGTGCTCGATATGCCGCTCTCGGATATCCCAGCCGACGTCCCGCCGAAGCGCGCCGATGCGCTCCGTCTCGCTCGCGGCAAGATTCTGCAGAAAGCGCAGCGCAAGTACTTGTTCGAGTTCCAGGAGCTGCGCGTGCCGACCGGTCTTGTGGTCGAACACGAACGGATGGTGGGCGTGCAGTTCGGCCGCACCGAAGTCGTCGATGGCCAAGTCCACCTGGTCGGCGACGAGCGCGAAACCGTCCGCGGCAAAATGACCATCAGCTCAATCGGCAGCATCCCGGAGCCTATTCCCGGTATCCCGCAGAAGGGCGAGGTCTATACCTATGTTGATTCCAGGCTCGGCCTTCTGATGGATGGTTCCACGTCAGTGTTCGCCGCGGGCAACGTGCTCACTGGCAAGGGCAACATCAAGGATTCGCTCGAGAGCGGCACCGAGATCGGAGTCCGCGTCGCTGAAGCATATCTCGGCCTCAGCGGCGAGGAAGTGGACCTGGTCAAAGGTGCGCGTCACGCCGCCGAGCTCAGCGGGGAAAAGATCGCGAACGCAATCGATCGACGAGGGCTCGTCGCGCCCGAGATGGTCGAAAAGATTCTAACGCGCGTGCGCGCACGCCAACTCGAGGTCGGCTACGACGGCGACTTTCGTGGCTGGATCCGGCGCGTCACACCACCCGACCTCGAGTGAATTCGCCGCTTGTCTATGCATCCTCGCGGGAGAGTTTTGCCTCGTCGCCCGCGCGTCGATAGGCTCAGTGATGCTATCGGAGGTGTGGCGTGGACGAGCTAAAGCGAACTGACCCTGAAATTTTCAAACTCATCAAGGACGAAGAGCGGTATGAGATTGACTCCATCCGCCTGATCCCGTCGGAGAATTACGCTTCAAAGGCCGTCCTCGAAGCCACGGGCTCGATTCTCACCAACAAGTACTCCGAAGGATATCCGGGGCGCCGCTACTACGAGGGTCAGCGCTATATCGATCAGATCGAAACGGTCGCGATCGAGCGCGCCAAGGCGCTCTTCAAGGTCGATCACGCCAACGTGCAGCCGTACTCCGGTTCGCCCGCGAATCTCGCTGTGTACTTCGCGCTGGCGGAGCCGGGTAACACGATCATCGGCCTCTCGGTACCGCACGGCGGTCATCTGACGCATGGATGGAACGTCAGCGTCACGGGCAAAGTTTGGCGCTCGGTTCAGTACGGCGTCGATCGCGAAACGCATCGAATCGATTTCGACCTCGTCCGCGACATGGCGAAGAAGGAACGCCCGAAGATCATCATCACCGGCGGCACGGCGTATCCGCGACTTTGGGACTTTGCGAAGTTCAGCGAGATCGCGAAGGAAGTCGGCGCGCTGCTGCTGGCTGATATTTCTCACGTCGCCGGCCTGATTGTCGGCGGAGTGCATCCCGACCCCGCTCCCTACGCCGACGTGATCACGACGACCACGCACAAAACGCTCCGCGGCCCGCGTGGCGCGATGATCCTATGCCGCAATGCACACGCCGACGCGATCGACCGCGCCGTGTTCCCCGGACTCCAGGGTGGACCGCATAACCACACGACCGCCGCGATCGCGGTCACGCTCAAGGAAGCAGCGACACCCGATTTCAAACGCTATG
This sequence comes from Candidatus Binataceae bacterium, assembly GCA_030038355.1. GTDB lineage: Bacteria > Desulfobacterota > Binatia > Binatales > Binataceae > JASHPB01. The sequence continues at coordinate 2,479 of JASHPB010000283.1, read as the reverse complement.
CCGTGCAGATTGTGCGCAACGCCAAAGCGCTCGCCGAAGAGCTGCTCGCGCGCGGTTTCCAGCTCGTCTCGGGCGGGACAGACAATCATCTCATCCTGATCGATCTGACGAGCAAGAAAGTGATCGGACGCAAAGGCGCGCAGGCACTCGACAAGGCCGGTATCGTCACAAACTACAACACCGTGCCATACGATCCGCGCCGGCCCTTCAGCCCGAGCGGGCTTCGCATCGGTACGCCTGCGGTCACGTCGCGCGGGATGGGCGAGGCGGAGATGCATCAGATCGGCAAGTGGATGGACGAGGCCGTCGAGAAAGCTGGCGACGACGCGGCGCTCGCGAAAATAGCGGGCGAAGTGCGCGAGATGTGCCGCAAGTTCCCGGCGCCCGGCCTTCCGACCCTATGATCGTCAGTGCATCTCGGGCAGGTTGACGATCGTCATCCAGCTCGGTTTAGGCTCGTCGTCGATCAGGCGAAGCCCCACGTGGTTCAAGCGCTCGAGCTCGCCGCTAAACACATTGACGTCGTGCAGCAGCGCAAGCGAAACGTATTCCGGTCGCACAGGCGCCATCAACTCCGGGATCCGGCCATAGAAGGCCGCCTGCTCGCGCTCGCTCGATGGTGGCGCCGAGCTCCAGCCGAACTCTGAAATGCCCACGCGCTGGGTCGGCAGGTATTGGCGGATTCCCGAATAGTAATCGTCCGGTACCTTCTGTGGCACGCCGAACGCGTCGGGATAACTTGTGAATGAGTAAACGTCGACGATTCCGGCGAACTGCTTCAACCGGTCGAATTGCTTTTGCGATTTCATCACGTCCCATTGGAAACTGATCGTCACCACCTGGTCAGGATACTTGCGCTTGACGGCCTGATAAGTCTCTCCCACGAGCGAGACGAAGGCCGCATATTCAGTCGAATTTTGCGCAAGGAAGTTGACCTCGGTCGCGAGGCCGAGAACGTCGGGATTGAGCGAGGCAAGCGTCAGCACCTCGTCCTTGTAAGCCTCTCGCACTTTTGGATCGGCGAAGCTTGTGCCTCCGACCGACTTCGGAATCGCCGGATTCTTGCGCCCACCAAAGAGGGCGATCGGGCTCAAGTAGAAATGAAACTTGAGCTCATCCGACACGGCCATATCGTGCACCGCCTTGATCTGCCCGAAGGGCGGCATCGACTCCCACTCGCAGATCCACACGATATGATTTCCAATCACGGCGGCTTGGTCGAAAAATCCGCTGAGATCAGCGCTCGAAAAATTCGGCATATGCGCTGGCGAGAGAGCCACACCGACAATCGTGTTCTTGTAGGCCTGCGCGCCGCCCCGAGCGGCGAGCGACAGCACGAGTGCGGCGGCAGCGAGTGCGGCAGATGTGTAATTCACGGCGGCAAGTTTAGAATGTTGGCCGCGCTACGCACCAACCCGAAACGAAGAAGGGAACCCGCATGGCCATCAGCATACGTCGTGCAACACTTGAGGACGCCGCAGGCATATCCGCGGTGTGGGAAGCGATCGTCGCCGAGAAGGTATACTCGGCGGTTGATCGTGCATTCACGCCCGATGAGGAGCGCGCGTATTTGAGCGGGCTCTCGCCACGCGAGTCGTGCTACGTCGCCGACCATGCCGGCCGCATCGTCGGGTTTCAGTCGCTCGATCGATGGTCGAGCTTCATGACGTCATCGTTGCACGTCGGGCAGCTCGGCACGTTCGTGTTGAAGGAATATCGCGGAACCGGAATCGGGGCACGGCTCGCGGCAACGACGTTCGATTTCGCGCGGGCTCATGCCTACGAAAAGCTCGTCGTTTTTGTGCGCGGCTCGAACTCGGCTGCGCAGGCTTTTTACAAATCGCTTGGTTTTTTCGAATGCGGCCGCCTGGCGCGCCAGGTCGAAATCGACGGTGTCTACGACGATGAGGTCCTGATGGAACTCGTTTTGTAGCGGACTTGGCCGGTATCGTGCTCTATAACACGCTTACGACAGAGTTTTTAGAGGTATACTACGGCGCCTCTTTGTACTCGCAGCGAGACCGTCGGTGATCTCGCCGAGAAACTGGCCGCGCACAACATGTGAATATCACCGATGCCGAGAAGCTCGCCCTGGCGAGCGAACTCCGCCGCACGGACGAGGTGCATCCGCCTAGCGAGCGCCTCCGCCCTGGCAGAACCGGCGTTCTCGCGCGGCCCGCATACAGGGGCGTGAGGCGGATGAGGCATGCCACGATGCGCTCAGCAATGAGGACTGATGTTCGTTCAGGCTTCGATCGGGCTCGCGCTTCTCATCGCGCTCTCGACCGAGAGACTGCTATTGCGCATATTGTTCCGGTCAGAGAGAAGCCGACCTTGAAGATTCGCCAGCCCATCCCCTCCCCGGACGTCGGCCGGCCAATCGAGTTCGATTGCCGAGGCCGTTGAAAATCAAATTCGAGGTGGCCGACTTGCCGATGGAGGAGCGTCAGGAAAGATCGATGATTGCGCACAAGGGCGC
>JASHPB010000282.1 GCA_030038355.1 Candidatus Binataceae bacterium | reverse complement strand
CAGTCGGGCTCTCGATCGATTTTGTAAGTTCGACCACGATGGCGCCCACCAGTACACCCGTATCGGCCTTTTCGATCTGCTTCGACACGATGGTATCGGCGATCTGCGCCGCGATTCGGCCGACGATTCCCTTTCGGCCGGCCTTGATCATGTGCCTGGTCGTCGCGACGCCGGCCGCATTCCCCTTTTCGTAGATGATTACCGTATAGGCGGTCGCGGCCAAAGCAGCCCGATGTCCGTGGAGCCGTTTGCTCAGTTCTGCCTCGTAACGCCGCCTAGCTTCGTCCCGTTTCTTCGTTTGGTGCGGCTGCAGGTGAACCGCGAACAGTACGCTGATCGCCATAGCCGCCGAATTATACTTCCCGAAGGCGATCATCTTCTACGCCACCATCTGACTTCCCCAACCCCATAGCACGCGATAATCAGGATGCGTGGATCGATGCCCTCTTTGCTCTCCTAACTGTCCCGGCCAAGGTCAGCACGTACGGACCGAACCATGCCGGCGCTGCGCGTGTGAGGGCTATTGTCCGAGCTGCATCGAGTCGCCTGCACCGCGTCAAGCATTTTTGCCGACGCATTGACTCACGATTTTTGTTACCAGCGGGAGACATGTTGCCTCACGTAAACTGCTACCCGGCAGCAGAAGGGCTGCGGGGTGGTGGAGAAGATGGCGAGGCGACTGAGTATGGCGACACGGCGAGAGCTTAAGGATGCGATCAGAAAGCGGTATCAAGCGGCTAGCGAAGGTCGGCAGCGAAGGCAGATTGTGGCCGAGTTCGTTCGCGTAACCGGTTATCATCGTAAACACGCACTGCGCGTGTTGAATCGTTCATCGACGTCACTGACTCCCCGACAGCGGGAGCGCCTCTACGACGAGGCGGTACACCAGGGGTTAGCGGTGCTGTGGGAAGCAGCCGATCGTATCTGCGGCAAGCGCCTTAGAGAACTCATCCCGGTGCTGATCGAGGCGATGGAGCGCCACGGCCACCTCCAGCTCGACCCAGTAGTAAGAAGCCGACTGTTAGATGTTAGTGCCGCCACCATCGATCGTCTGCTGCGCCCGGAACGCAACGCCACCGGACGCGTGCGCCGGCGCCGCTGGGGCATGGACTCGGCGGTCAGGCAGAGCGTACCGGTGCGGACCTTCGCCGACTGGGGCGATCCGCCGCCGGGTTATTTCGAGTGCGACCTGGTGGAACACTGCGGCGGAGTGAAAGATGGCGGCAACTTCGTCCATACGCTGACCCTAACCGACATTCACAGCGGCTGGACCGAATGCGCGGCCTTGGCCGTGCGCGAACAGAGTCTGGTCGTGGAAGGAATCGGTGTCATCGCCAGCCGGGTTCCTTTTGCGCTGCGTGGCCTGGATACCGATAACGACAGCGCTTTCATGAATGAGACACTCCGAGGCTATTGCAACCAACATCGCATCGAATGGACCCGCTCGCGCGCCTACCTCAAGAACGATCAGGCCTGGGTTGAGCAGAAGAACGGTGCAGTAGTTCGACGCCTGGCCGGATACGGGCGACTAAGTGGGCTTGCTGCGACTCGCGCGCTCGGGCGTCTGTATGAGAGCGCCCGTTTCTATGTCAACTTCTTCCAGCCGTCATTCAAGCTGGCGAGCAAACAGCGCGACGGGGCGCTGGTGCATAAACGCTACCACCGCCCGCTCACTCCGTGTCAGCGGCTGCTCGCCTCCGAGCGCATCGACGAAACTGCCAAGCAGCTACTGCGTGAGCAATTCGCCGCGCTCGACCCGGTCGCACTGCTCAAGTCTATTCGGGCGGCGCAGCTGGAGTTGTCGAACTTTTCTAATCGCGACACTGGCGCCGCTGGTTGCGCAAACCAGCCGGAGGATCTGGTGGCATTCGCGACTGCCTGGCACAGCGATTACCGCGCGTCCAAGGGGCGAAGAAAGACAACCACCAAGCATTGGTGGAGAACTCGCGCCGACCCTTTCGCCGACAGTTGGTCGCTGGTAGAGGGCTGGCTCGCAGCGGAACCACACATCGCTGCCAGCGAACTGTTGACGCGTCTGAGCCAGCGATTGCCGGATCTCTACCCCACCAGAATGCAGCTCCGGACCTTGCAGCGGCGCGTTCAAGTCTGGCGTGCAGAGCGAGCCAGGCAATTGGTATTTGCAGCCGCTTCCGTCGAGCCCACAGCACTCGATTCTCAGACGACATCGGGAAGCAACGCTTCTGGATACTTGATGCAGGAAGCTGATTCAGGAAACACATAAGCGACAGCGGATGAGAACTACGCGAACTATGGGCGGTCTTGTACCTGCCACAAAATCGCTGCTTTTCTCACGGACCGGCGAGGAGGGAGGCCCTCCTCGCGCTCCACCCAGTACGGACAACGACGATTATCGGGAGTAACATTCTTGGTTGAGGCAACACGCCGGCAAATCTAATTGTCGCGGATCACATTTCGCTCCGCCGGGTCAGTCTGCACAAACCGGTGCCGTTCAGAGAGGGATGTCTAAGCCAATGAGCATCTAACGTTCCGACTTTTCGGCCAAATCGCCGATACTTGCCGCCCGCTTCAGACTTTCTTCATAATCATGAGCTCGACCACCATGCGGCCGTTCTGATTGAATTTTCTGCGAAAGGTCATCGCGACTTTTGCATGACACCCATCAGGCCCTGTTCGGCTCGTCGGCGCGCGCGATGATCGATTCGAGACCGATTTCCCGCAAACCATGACTCAATACCGCTGCGGCGGCTTCGCTCGCGAGACCGCGCCGTGTCGAATCAGGCAGGATACCGTAAAGGATTTCGATCTCGTCGGCGTCCTCTGTTCGTCGCAATCCGCAGAATCCGACGATCTTGTGCGATCCTTTAATCTTGATGGCCCAGACTC
>JASHPB010000281.1 GCA_030038355.1 Candidatus Binataceae bacterium | reverse complement strand
TGACGCAGGAACAGAAAGTGATACGGGCCAAGGTGGGAGTGCTGGAACTGGCCAAGCAGCTGGGCAATGTTTCGCAGGCCTGCCGGGTAATGGGTTACAGCCGCGACAGCTTTTATCGGTTCAAGGAGCTGTACGACAAGGGCGGCGAAGCGGCGCTGCAGGAGATCTCGCGCCGTAAGCCGGTGCTCAAGAACCGGGTGGCGCCGGAGATCGAGCAGGCGGTGGTGGAAATGGCGGTGGAACAACCGGCCTGGGGCCAGGTGCGGGCCGCCAACGAGCTGAGCAAGCGGGGCCAAAGCGTATCGCCGGCCGGGGTGCGCTGCGTGTGGCAGCGCCACGACCTGGAAACCATGAACAAGCGGCTCAAGGCCCTGGAGGCCAAGAGCGCGCAGGAAGGATTGGTGCTGACTGAGGCGCAACTGGCCGCGCTCGAGAAAGCCAAGGCCGACAAGGAGGCGCACGGCGAGTTCGAGAGCGAGTGCCCGGGCTACTGCGGCGCGCAGGACACGTTTTACGTCGGCACGCTCAAGGGCGTGGGCCGCATCTACCAGCAGACCTTCCTCGACACCTACACCAAGCTCGCCTTCGCCAAACTCTACGATCGCAAAACTCCGCTGGTGGCGGCGGATTTGCTCAATGACCGGGTGATTCCGTTCTTCGACGAGCACGGCGTCGCGCTCACGCGCGTGCTCACCGACCGCGGTACCGAGTATTGCGGCACGCCCGAACGCCACGAGTACGAACTGTACCTGGCGGTGGAGAACATCGATCATACCCGGACCAAGGTGAAGAGTCCGCAGACCAAGGACTACGCTTCACACTGCACCTCCTTGATCCCTTGCGATACGATGCCTTCTGTGGGTCGGCGCGTGGATAATTTGACGCCTTGTGCCTTGCGCGGCGGATTGCTGCCGGGCGGCTCGTACAAGCAGTCGTTTTTGTCGTTGTAGGGATAGCGGCGAAGCAGTCCGTGGCGCGCCCAGATGTTAACGCGTTGTGGGCAGACCCCAAGCACTGCCGCGGTCTCCGCGGCGGTCAGCATGCCTGCTTTGCGCAATCGATCATAGCGCGGACTGAGGTGGTAACGGCGTTGGATACCAGCGACGATTGGCGAGGTAAATAGCTTCCCTTTGCCGGAGCGCATCGAGCGCTCGTTCAAGATGGCTGCGATCTGCTGATGAGTATGCTGATCCAGCAGCCGATCGATCTCGTTTACCACCTCGCGACTGGTTTCCCACTCCTGCCAGGATCTGAGTGGAAGTGGCAGGGTCAGAGTTTTTGTGGCGCCGCCCTTGAAGCGGATATGCACGGTGATTTGTTCGCCGCGGATCAAGGTCAGGTCTTCCAGTAACAGACGAATCATCCGCTTGCGTTCGCGGTCCGGCGTATTTGGATCACGCCAGAGCGCGGGAAAGTCGGTGGCCAAAGCCCGGATTGCAGCCCGGTGCTCTTCGCTTAATAGCTGTCGGTCCTGCTCGCGCTGACGCTCACATTCCTGCCGCACCTCAGTTAAAGTGCGCAGTTTGCTGTTCCACTCGGCTTCCAGCGAGTCGGCGACTAATCGATTGTCGGGATCGACTCGCATGTAACGGCGACGAGCCAGATCCGCTTCATAGCGCACCCGTTCCACCTGCTGATGACGGAGCCGGTCGGCCTCTTCCAGCTGACCGTGTACTTCCTGCTGAACGGTCAGTGCAACATCGAGGGTGAGGGGATTGACGGCTTGTACGAGCAACTCACCGATCGCCTGGTCAATCGCAGCTCCCGGGATGCGCTGACAGGGAGGTCCGGCGTACTCGACCCCTTCACGCTGGCAGAGGTATTCGGGCCACAAGCTTCCATGTCGGCTGTGATAGCGCACCGTCATGCGCTCACCGCAACGGCCGCAAAGTATCAGTCCCTGCAGCAGCGCCGGTCCTTCGCGGGCGGGGCTCTTGCGGCGTTCCCATCCAACCGCTTGCGCGCTCTGACGTAGGCAGCGGAGATTTCGCTCGTAGTCTTCCCACTCGATGTAGCCTGGATGTGCTCCCGGAATCAGGATTTGCCATTCATCTTTGGGGACCCGCACGATCTTTCTGCCGCCGTCGATGGTCTTGCGCGTGTGGCTCATTCCATAGACAAAGGCGCCGGCGTATCTCGGGTTGTGCAAAATGCGCAGCACTTGACTGTGCCCCAGGGTGGCCCACACCAGCTCTCCTTTGCGCGGTCCGGCGGGAACATGACGTGGAAACAGCAGCCCTTGGCGTTGAAACGCTTTCACCGTAGCGGTGGCTGATCCGGTGCGGCGGAAAGTATCAAACAAACGACGCAGTGCCGCTTGCACTTGTTGGTCCGGGTCCCGGACCAACCTGCCCTCGCTGTCGTAACTTAGTCCGATCGGCGGCCGTATGATCAATTCGCCGCGCCTGGCTTTATTGAGGATTCCGCCCTGCAAGCGCGCCCGTAAGACGTGCAGTTCCGCTTCCGACATTGTCCCCTTAAGCCCGAGCAGGAGCCGATCATTGAAGTGCGCAGGATCATAAACCCCGTCCTCATCCAGAATCAGGGTATCGGTGAGAGCACAGATCTCTAACAAGCGATGCCAATCGGTCGAGTTGCGCGCCAGGCGCGATACTTCCAACCCCAAGACGATGCCGGCTCGTCCGATGCTGACCTCTGTAACCAGTCGTTGAAAGCCCTCGCGGTCGGCGGCAGAGGCTCCCGACTGGCCCAGATCGCTATCAATCACGATGATCCGATCTTCAGGCCAGCCCAACGCGACCGCCCTCTGGCGCAAAGCATATTGACGTTTGGTGCTTTCGCTGTTGTCGAACACCTGGCGGAGAGTGGATTGGCGAATGTAGAGATAGGCGTTGCGTTTGAGATGAGCGGCCTTTACTTTCTGATGCGCCTCTTCCGTCATGAGCTTGCCTCCTGGCAACGGTGCAAAAGCATTCCCGCGAGGATCGCCACCAGCTCGGCGCGCAGGCCCTGAGGAAGGATCGTTTCGTCATGGGGTGGGGCGGGTACTGAGGTCGCTGGCGCGTCGAGGTACGAAGAACATGCAATCATCCATTCCTTCAGGCCGCTCCGCATAAGAATCGCCAACCCCGACCCGTACTGCCGGTTGAGGAACCGCCGCCGCAACTCCTCGTATGCGCCAACCAGCGCAGACTTGTCCGGCACGGCGGTCGGCCCAGGGGATGGTGTCTTCACGAGCGTTTTTTTTCCCGCGACAATTGCCGCTCGATACTTCGAGGATGCACCCTCAGCGCGAAATTCTGTTTCAGCAACTCCGCCAGTTGAGCGAAACTCAGGTCCGGCTGCGCCGCGCGACGCTCGGCCAGGAACTGGAGAACTCTGCCGGTAAGCTTGTGCCCGCTTTTGGGGCCCCGCTTGTGGGGCAGCAATCCGGACAAGCCGCCTTGCTCGAAGCTCGTTTGCGCTTGGTAAAACGACGGCCGGGAGAGACCAAACTCCCGCGCGGTCTGCGAAACCGGCCGCTGCTCCACGCGGACCTCGCGCAGCATCTCGTACTTCACCTGCAGCAGGTCGTCGGGATCGAAGAAGGCGCTGGCTTGGAAGAGCGGATGAGTTACATCTTGCGGACGGGGATTGAGCGTCCCCTGCTGGCGTAAGGTCCGTTGCTTGCCTCGATTGGGTTTGGCCGGCGCCACTCGCGTCTTCCCCTGCCCCGCCTAGAAATGCTGTAAGGAGAATTATACTCATATGGTACCGCCGTCAAGCGTCCCGCTGCGGATGATTCGCCACCATAATCAAACTGTCATCGGTTATAACCATATACTCAACGCAAAGAGGAACTGCTGATTGGAGATTGTCGCTGACAACATTCACCTTACAATTGCGGCGTCTTTTCCTTTACACCTTCGCGCTACGCTGCCCAACTTCAAACCCTCGATCTGGCGCGCCAGCTCGATCAGTTCAGCCACCCTGAACAGTGAACGTCCCGCCCCCACTGCCACCAACCGATCAACCCCGCCCGCATCGGTCCAACTCGTGGGCACCGTGTGCACCCGACCTTCTCTGTCCCGAAACCAGACTCGATCCTCGCCCCAATTCCGGCGGCGAGCGATCAGCTCAAACTGCTGGTCGAATAATGGATGGTAGAGATGCGTTACTCGGATCGATCGAGTTTCAGCGCTCCGTTGCGGCGCAATTGACGGCCGAGGCCAACGGCATCGTCGAGCGCTTTCACCGCACCGTGCTCAATGAGTTCTACCGGGTTGCATTCCGGCGCCGGATCTATTCGAGCATCGAGCAGTTGCAGGCCGACCTCGACCTTTGGCTCAAAGAGTATAACGAGCTGCGCCCCCATCAGGGGCGCTGGTGTTACGGCAAGACCCCGCTGCGGACCTTTCTCGACGGCCTGGCACTGGCGCGGGAAAAGACCCTCGACCGGACCCAGGAGCAGTCGTGGTGAGAACTGGCCGCGCCTCGTGGCGGTTGCCTCAGCAACCGCCTAATTGCCCCGCCCAGCCGCAGCGTCGGTGCGCGGTCAAGGGCGCCGCAGGCGGCGCGCAGCGCGCACCCTTGACGGCGCGCCGGCGCGGAGGCTATCGCTGGGTCTGCAGTCTGACCCTGGAACTAACTAACAGGCCTTCTGGACCTAACTG
>JASHPB010000280.1 GCA_030038355.1 Candidatus Binataceae bacterium | reverse complement strand
AAAGAGCACGACGCGAAGATAAATTCCGGCCTAGGGTCCTGCCACACAGCGGTGGGTGACGGTCAAATTCTACTCATCAATGCCAACGATTCCGAACCCACCATTACCTGGCACCGGGGCAGGAGGCGGGACCGGGACGTTGTGTTGCCGGTTACCTTTCTTGAGTGACTCCCCTTTACTGTCGGATAGGCTGTGGTCGCCGTTGCAGCGACCGTCCCGCCACAACCATCACGCTCGTCCAGATTCCGCGGCTCCGGCGCCGCGCTTGCCGGGTGGCGAGACCCGTCAGTGAAGAAAATCCATTAGGCGTACAATACAAATGCAGACGCTACGACCGGCTACGGCCGCATCGGCCAGCACACCACGAGTCTCAAGCTGAACGAGAGCGGTAGGTAACCGTTCGATGCCCTATTCCCTGAACCCGAGTCGGCCCGCGACGAGCGCGGCGGCATGCGCGAGTGCGGGTGCCTGGCCGCCCATCTGCTTGAAGCGCGGGTCGGTCGTTTGGCCGCGCACGTATCGCACGTAGATCTGCTCGATCACCGTCGCGTTCTTCCAGTGCGCCCACGCCCAGTAAAACGCGATCTGGCTTAAGTCGCGGCCGGTCCGCTTTGCGTAGCGCTCGACGAGCTGATCGCGCGTCAGGAACCCAGGCATCAAGGTCGGCGTCTCGCCCATCAGCAGCGCGGGCGGATCGCTCTTGTCACGCCAGTAGTTGAGAGCGATTCCAACGTCGACTAGCGGATCGCCGAGCGTCGACATCTCCCAGTCGAAGACGCCGACCACGTTCCCCGGATCTTTCGCGTCGAGCATGATGTTGTGCAGGTAGAAATCGTTGTGAATGACGGTCGGCGCCTGCAGCGGCGGCAGATGCTCGATAAACCAGGCGCCGAGCTTTTCCATCAGCGGCACTTCGCGCGTCTTCGCCGCCTCCCAGCGTTTCATCCATCCGTTGATTTGCCGCGCAAGGAAACCCTCGGGCTTGCCGAGGTCCTCGAGGCCGATTGCCTTGTAATCGACGCCATGCAGATCGGCAGCCGCGTCGATAAATCCTTCCGAAAGGCGCTTGAGCGACGCCGGATCGCTCGGCAGCTCCTTGGGGAACGGCGTCCGATTTTTGATCACAATTCCGTTGCGCCGCTCCATGACGAAAAACGGCGCGCCGACGATCGACGTATCATCGCAGAAGAGCATCGCGCGCGGCGCCGGCTTGAATACCTTCCAGAGCCGCGACAGCACTTTGTATTCGCGCGCCATGTCGTGACCACCCACCGGCAGGGGGCCAAAGGGCGGCCGGCGCATCACCCATTCCTGTCCGTCGAAGCGCATCAGGTAGGTGAGATTCGAATGTCCCCCGCGGAACTGTTTCACTTCGAGCGGTTTTTCGGCGCCGGGCAGCTTGCCGCGGAGATAGTTCTGCAGCTTGGTCCAGTCGAGTTGTTCTTCGCGGCGGACTTCGCCGAATTCCTCGGCAAGATCGATCGTTTCTTCGGCCATGGCTTGGATTATATTGCGCCGGAATTACGGGAGTTAACGAAAACGCCCGCGCCGGTTCGACGCGGGCGTCCTTTCAGTTCTCCGTTCAGACGCCTGCGATCACTTCCATTTGCGCAGCTCGCGGCGCGCGATCGTCTGCCGATGCACTTCGTCGGGACCGTCGGCGATTCTGAGCGCGCGGCTGTTGCGCCAGAAGCGTGCGATCGGGAAGTCGTCGCTGACTCCCGCCGCGCCGTAGAGCTGGATCGCGCGATCGAGCACCGTCATCACCATGTTCGCGCACATGACCTTGATCATGGAGATTTCCTGGCGCGCTTCCTTCTTGCCTGCCGTGTCCATCTTCCACGCCGCGTTCATCACCATCAGGCGGCAGGAATCAACCTCGATCCGCGAGTCCGCGATCCACTGCTGGATATTGGCCTTGTCTGCGAGCAGGCTGCCATGTGTCCAGCGCGTGTTCGCCCGCTTGCACATCAGCTCGATCGCGCGCTCCGCGATTCCGATCGTGCGCATGCAGTGATGGATACGGCCGGGACCAAGGCGCGCCTGCGAAATCGCAAAGCCGTCGCCTTCGCGCCCAAGCATGTTGGTCGCAGGCACACGGCAATCTTTGTAAATGATCTCGCAATGTCCGCCGCCACCCGTATGACCCATCACCGGCACCGGGCGAATGATGTTGAAGCCGGGAGTATCGGTGGGAACGACGATTTGGCTCGCGCGCCGATGGGGCTCGGCGTCAGGATCAGTCACGACCATCGCCACCGCGAACGCCGCTCCAATCGCGCCCGAAGTGAACCACTTGTGACCGTTGATCACGTAATAGTCGCCCTCGCGCACCGCGCGGGTCTTGAGCTGCGTTGGATCTGAGCCGGGAGTATCAGGCTCGGTCATCGAAAAGCAGGTGCGAATCTCGCCTTCGAGGCAGGGCTTCAGGTAGCGATTTCGGATTTCGTCCGAGCCGTACTCGGCGAGGATTTCCATGTTGCCGGTGTCGGGCGCCATGCAATTGAAAGCGCGCGCGCCGATTGAACTGCGCCCCATCAGCTCGCAGAGCGGAGCATACTCGTGATTCGAAAGTCCGGGACCGAAGCGCGGGTCAGGCAAGAATAGGTTCCACAGGCCCTGGGACTTGGCCCTCTTGCGGATGTCCTTCATGATCTGCGGCTCTTCGTGGCCGCTCTCGCCCATCTCCTGCTCGACCTGCTTTTCGGCAGGCATGACGTGTTGATCCATGAAGGCGGCGACGCGCTTGCGCAGCTCTTCGGCTTTCGGTGACAGCGAAAAGTCCATGCGATCCTCGTGGGCTCTAAAGAATTGTCAGAGAAATAACCCAGTTGGCGGAGGGTTGGCAATCAGCAGCGAACCCACGCCGTTGACTGGCGGCACGCGAGAATTCAGGCGGTCTTGCGCATCACGTAGAAGACGTAGCCGTAGGCGTTGGAATGAGCGCGGAAGAGATCGTACTCGCGGCGGAAGTCGTCTAGCAGGGCTATCGTTTCAACTTCGCCGGCGTGGCGCGCGCGGACTTCGACGAGGCGCGCCTCGCCGGGGCCGTAATAGTTCGTCCACCAATCGTTGGCGGGAAGAACAAAGGTGCGGACGTTCTCGTAGCCGGCATCGGACGCGATCTGCGTATTCGCGGCGATGGTCCTCATGGCGGGATATTCTTGCGCCCAACGGTCGCGCGCCTCGGCGGGAGGATTATCCGTCAGCCAGGTGAGCTCGGAGACTACAGTACTCCCGCCGGGTTTGATGAAGCGGCGACATGCGCGGAGTCCCGTGCCGAAGCCCATGATGTAAATCGCGCCTTCCGACCAGATCAGATCGAACGACTGGTCCGCAAATTCCATCTCGAACATCGACCCGCAAACGGGTTTGATCTGCGAAGCCACACCCGCTTTCGCCGCGCGCGCCAGCATCTCATCGAGAAATCGCTGGCGGTTGTCGAGTGCGACTATTTCTCCGCCGGTAGCGTGTGCCAGATCAATCGTCTGCGCTCCGGGTCCGCATCCGATATCGAGAATCCTGGGACGCGCCGGCAATCGGTGCACCATCGACAGCGCACGCAGCGTCGCCTCGGTCGAGCCCGGCCCCTGGCGGGGCAATCCCTCGCTCAACTCGACGAAGAGCGCGGTGTCGAAAATTTTGGACTTACTCATCGCGCAGCGGGCGGCTTGATGGCCGACAATCGGAGCCGCACGTAATCGGCGATCCAGGTCCCGTTCGCATCGCGAAGCTTGGGCGCGAGTGCGTCGCGAACCTCAGCGATAAACGCCTTCCGCCCGTGTTCATCAACGCATTTTATGAAGCTCTCGGCGAACGTCTCGAGCCATCCGGTAACGTCACCGGGGAGAGGCGTGGGCCGCGCGAGCAGGGCGATGTAATCGACGCGAAAGCCGCGACGCTCGAGACGCGCGCGATAATCCTCCACCGTGGGGAAGTACCATGGATCCGCCGCCTTGCCGTCGCGGCCGCGGCGCGCGAGCGCGGCGAGCAGCGTCGCGCGGATTTTCTCGACGCAGCCGCAGCCGCCCATCTCGGCGACGAAGCGCCCGCCGGGTTTGAGCGCGCGCCATACACCGGCGATTGCATCATCTGCCCGCTTCACCCAGTGCAGCGCGGCGTTGCTGAAGACGGCGTCGAACTCAGTTTCATAATTCAGCGCCTCGGCGGACATCACCCACGCGTCGAGGCCGAGCTTGCGTGCGGCCTCGATTTGCGGCGCGCTCGAATCGACGCCGACCACGTCGCAGCCCATCGCGGCGAGCTTCATCGTGAGCGCGCCATCGCCGCATCCCAGGTCCAGTATCCGTTCGGCCTGGCGCGGCGCGAGCAGCTCGACCAGCGGCATGCCGAGCTCGGCGACAAAGCGGGCGTTCTTGGCGTAACGATCGGGGTCCCAGGTCTGCGTCGAGGCCATGCTCTTCCTCTCTCCAGCCGCTTGCGGATTTAATTAACCAAGGTAAAATACATCTGTGGCACAACAATCGGCGCGATTCAACCGCGTGAGCGAAGCGATCGACCAATTCCGCGCCCTCGCCGACGTCTTCGATCGGCGCCGCGAAACGCTCGCGCGCGGCGTGGGGCTGACCGTCGAGCAGTGGCGCGCGATGGAGGCGATAGCGAGCGAGCACTTTATGCCCTCGATGTTCGCGCGAGGGCGGCGGAGCTCACCGGCCGCCGTCTCGAAGATCCTGCGCCAGTTGCTGGAAGCCGGGATGGTCTCGGTGGAGGTCGCGTCGGGCGATCTCAGAAAACGCAGCTATCGCCTCACCACACGCGGACGCGGCACGCTCGAAAACCTCCGCAGCGCGCGCCGCGATGCGATCGACGCGATCTGGATGCGCCTGCCCCAACGCGACATCGAGGCGTTCAGCAGCTTCGCGCGGCGGCTGGTCGCATCGATCGAAGAATACGAACGCCGGCCTCGCGCCCGTGCCGCGGGTTGAAGCACTCGTCGGACGATCGATTCAGTTGGCGTTTTCGAGGAGTCCCCACAAGAGCAAGTGCTGCACCACCGCGAGTGCCTTGGCGGTTTCGACCGGCGGCCGGAAACTCGCGATCGCGTCGCCGACCGAGCCTGCATTGTAAAGCGGCGCGAGCTTCAGCGCCTCGGCATTGAGCTCCGCCTGCCGCCCGAGCGCGCGCGGTGAGAGCCCAGCGACAATCGTGACGCGGCCTTCGGATCGAAGTCCTCGCGTTCTTCCATCAAGCGGGTTGCGTCTTCGGCGCGCAGGCGCGCGCGACCACATCGCGCGCCGAGATGAGCTTATCGATTCGCTCACTGCTGAAGATGATCTGCCCCGGTGGGAATAGCCGCCGCTGCAGTCCATCGCGTGGGCGCTCCGCGGGCGTGCTGGATTACGTTGAGCGTGAGCGTCAGGGCCCCGGACACCTATCTGGTCGAGGTGCTCGCGGCGCAGCATCACATCAGCCTCGAATGACGAGCCGAGCGCGGGTTGTCGGGCTATGCGAGCTGTGCCTTTCGCCGCGCGAGCAGAATCGCAGCGATCCACGCGCCCGCAATCGCGAGGACGCTGTAAACGATGCCGAAGATTTGCTGGCTACGCTCGGTCGGCATCGGATGGATGGCGGTGAAGATGACGATGTTCAGGACCACGTAAACTCCGTATGCGTAGGCCATCGCAAGCGCGTAGCGGCGCATCCGCCAGATCCCGAGCGCATAGATAACGAGGAACGCCGCCACCGCCCATCCTACGTAGGCGCCGTGTCCCTGCAATCGATTGCCGAAGAACACGATGCCGGTGTCAGGGCCTTCGAGGCGGAAGGGTTTGAGGAAATCCTCGATCGCAAGCAGCAGGAAGAGGAACACAAAGAAGGTGAGAATCGGACCGCGTCGCGATTCGGCCATCGTGGTTACCTCCAAGCCGAGTGATGCCACGACGGCGTGGACGATGGAAGCGCGCCGGCGTGCGACGATAGTTGTTGCGCTTGCCCCTGTTGACTCGGTCTCGAATTTGAAGTTGAATTCAGATTCAGATTTTATCCCGAGGTTTCGCTATTATGCGACGCGTATTGATCGTCGGCTTCACAATCTGGCTCGGGGCCTCGATCGCGCTGCGCTTCAGCGGCCAGTATGTCCTGCTGCCTGACAATCCTGCCGCCGTCGCAATTTTATTGCTCGCGAGCTTTCCGCTGATGGCCTTGGTTGCGCGTCGAGTCTGCGCCGATGCCGCAATCCCGCGCGCGCAATGGCCAGCGGCGGGCATCATGTTTGTGCTGCCAAGCCTGGTGCTCGATACCTTCAGCACGATCTTCTTTCCGACCGTGTACCCAAATGTCCCCGCCGAGGCTGCGGCTTTGTTCGGCGGATGGATACTGATTTGTTGCGCCGGAGCGCTCCTCGGGGTGAGCCTCGCGCGGCAATGAGCGCGGTCGAGCGTTGGACCAAAGGCGCCTGCTAACCAGAGTAACGAAAGCTTCGCCGCCGCCTGTTACTCCTAAGCGGCCGAATCTCCTCATCGGTGTGGATCTCCCGCCCGAGCCCGCGCAAAAGCGGAGCCGTGAAAAGCGCGATGCTTTGCTCCGCGCGGCGTTGGAACTCTTCGGTCGCGACGGTTTCGAGGCGACGGCGATCGGCGCGATCGCAACGCGCGCGCGGACGGCGGTCGGCGGTTTCTATCAGCATTTTCGATCCAAGCGGCAGTTGCTGCTCGTCCTGATGGACGATCTGCTGCGAAAGCTCGATCGCATCGACCTGCAACCGGCGGGGGCGGGAACGCTCCGCGGCACGATAGAAACGGTGCTGCGCGCCGGACTCGCAACTGATCTCGCCTATGCCGGCGCTTACCGCGCGTGGCGCGAGGCGCGACTCTCAGATAGACAGCTCGCCGCGCTCGACCAGCGGATCCGCGCGTGGACGACGGCGCGACTCCACACTTCGTTCAGCACGCTGCAGCAGTTGCCGGGAGCGCGCCGTGAGGTTGACGTTGCGCTCTTCGCCTCGCTGATGGATCACCTGTTCTGGGATTTACTCGGCACCAAGATGCTTACGAATTCGCAGTTGGTAGGCGCCCTCACCGAAATCATCGTGCGCACGCTGTTCGAGGACGCGGCCGGCATTTGATTATCCTCCGCGCTTCGACGACGATGACTGCCGGAGAGCGTAAGCATGGACCTGGCGAAGCGATTTATCGACCTCGGCCTTTTCACTGACCGCCTCGACGAGATGCGCGCGTTCTATGGCGAGCGCCTCGGCTTGAAGTTCGAGGAAATGCTTGCGCTCGGCGCGGGCGCGCGCCAATACCGCTACGGCCTGCTCGGTTCGGTGCTCAAAATCAATCAATCGCGCGATCCGGTCGCGGCCGCGCCGCCAGTCGGCTACCGCAAGATCACGATCGCCGATCCGCGCACGCCAATGCCCATTTCGGTGGTCGATCCGGATGGCACACCGCTCGACCTGGTGCCGGCCGGGCAGCGCTCGATCACGCAGATCGAGATTCACCTCGCGGTCATCGATCCCGACGCGTTCGAGCGCTTCTATGGCGAGGCGCTCGGCGCTGAGCGAATCGAGGCGGGCCGCTACCGCCTCGGCGAAACGATCGTGAGCTTCGCGCGCGAGGCGAGCGTGATCCGCGCCGAAAAATCCGCGCCGACCACGCCGGCGGAGGCGCTCGCCTCGATACGCGCCATCGGATTTCGCTACATCACGATCCAGGTGCGAGACTGCAACGCAGAGCATCGGCGGCTCATGGCGCTCGGCGTGTGGGAAGGTTCGGCGCCGATGACGCTCGGCGAAGTGGCACGTATCTCATTCGTCCGTGATCCGGACGGCAACTTTATCGAGATCTCGCAGCGCGCATCGCTGACCGGCCCGCTGCCGAAATCGTGAGTCGCGATTGATCAGGCGACCTAATTCGGATTAACAACGGCATAGAGGAAACCGTCATGGCGCTCCCGCAAGACATCAGCCCATTCAACAGTGAATTGATGGATACGCTCGTCAGCTCCTCCAAGCTGGATTGGATTCCGTCTGAGGACGACCCGAAGCGCGCATTCATGAAGATTCTGTGGACCGGCTCGGAGTCGGGCACCTGGGCAGTCTTGTTCCGATGGCTCAAGGGCTACGTCGCACCGTCGCACAAGCATCTGTCGGCCTCGCACACCTTCATCATCAAGGGCAAGCTCCAGGTGCGCACCGGAATTCTGCAGACCGGGGACTACGTTTACGAAGCGAACGGGATGGTGCACGGCGCGACCACCGCGCTCGAGGACACCGACTATATCTTCATCTGCAACGGTCCGGTGCTGTTCTTCAACGAGAACAGCTTCACCTCGTATCTCGGTTGGGAAGAGCTCAAGCGCATCGAAGCGGCGCATCGCGCGAGGAAAAAGCACGCCGCATAACATCCGCGGCGAGGCTGAGATCGCTCCGCCCAAGAGAACTGCGAGAGCATCGCGCGTTCTTGGTCTTTCCTGCATTCAGCTTCCCTTTCGCCAAGAAAGCTGGTTGTCTGAGGCTCGGATCGCCCGTATTGCTAGCGAAGGTATCAAAACGCAACCGAGGAGATTCGCCATGCCGACCTTATATGGAGCATTGGGATCGCCATTCGTGAGGAAGGCGATCGTCGCGCTCAGCGAAAAGGGCATCAAGTACGATCACGAACAGGTGATCCCGTTCGGCCCGAACCCCGAGTATCGAAAGATCCACCCGCTCGGAAAGATTCCCGCGTATAAAGATGGTGATCGCACGCTGCCCGATTCGTCGGTGATCATCGCCTACCTCGAGCGCACGCATCCTGAGCCTCCGCTTTACCCGTCCGACCCGTATGACTACGCGCGCGCGCTCTGGTTCGAGGAATTTGGCGACGGCGGTCTCGCGCCTGTCACCGGCGCAAAGATCTTCTTTCCGCGCGTGATTGCTCCGCGGTTCATGAACCAGTCGCCCGACGAAGCCGCGATTCAGAAGACGCTCGAAACGGAAGTGCCGCCGCTGTTCGACTACCTCGAGAAAGAACTCGACGACAAGCAGTATTTAGTTGCGAATCGCTTCACGATTGCCGACATCGGCGTCGCCACCCAGTTCGTCAACTTCAAATTTGCCGGTTGCAGCGTCGACGCGAAACGATGGCCCAAGCTCGCTGCTTACGTCGAGCGCATCCTGAGCCGTCCAAGCTTCAAAGCAGTAATCGAAAAGGAGATGGCGGTCTTCAAACCGGCCTAAGCAATCATCAATGGCGTGGCGGCGCCAGCAGCCGTCACGCCTCTTTCACTTTGATTCGCCCCGGCAGATTTCGTCGTGGCCGTCTTTGCCGAGCAGCTTGAGCACCAGCGGCGTGAACTTGAG
This sequence comes from Candidatus Binataceae bacterium, assembly GCA_030038355.1. Lineage (GTDB taxonomy): Bacteria > Desulfobacterota > Binatia > Binatales > Binataceae > JASHPB01. The sequence goes on along the minus strand of JASHPB010000280.1, from coordinate 1,608 downwards.
CTGGGTCGGCCGCTCGCCCATCACATCGATCATCGCCCTCCTGAGCGTGCGTCCGCCGCAGCTCTGGTGCGACAGGATGAGCGGGATATGGCTGTCCTGCTCGGAGCCGCTGCCATGCACGGAATGAAACAGATGGGCGAAGTAGTAGCGCTTTTCGATCGGCACTTTGAGCCCCGTGCGCGCCATCAGCAGGACATCGCCCGCGCGATTGCCGTGCGGCCCAACGCTCAGCCACTTCATGCGCCGATCGATGTCCAGCAAATCGATCTCGGGATGGTCTTCAATGTAATCTTCGAGTTCGACCAGCCGCCGGCCGTCGTAGACGCGGTACTCACGCGTCACGCCATCTTCGAGCCCGGGACGGCGCGCAAGAATCATCTCTAGCGTGCCCTTGAGCCGCGGCGCACCCTTGCCGGTCTTGTTGGCCTCGTAGAAAGCGCGGACCGCGGGCATCACGTCTGGCTTGAAGCGTGGGGGCTTTGTCCAATCGCACTTGTCAAAGTGATCGGGACAGGTTGATCGATCGGCCAGGTACAGGTACGCGATCGAGTCCTCATATGCGAAGGCGGCCTGGTAGTTCTGGTCGACCGAGGACGGATTGAGCACGAATGGACGCGTCCGATAACCGGCGTTATTCAGCACTGCCGCCGGACCCGTATCGGGATCCATTCCGAGCGCGTGCTCTTTGTCGTCCAACACGGGAGTGTGCCCGTGATCCGCGATGACCAGCACGTAAGTGTTTTCCAGCATCCCGCGCGCCTGGTACTCGGCGATTACCTTGCCGACCAGCGGATCGGTCACTTGCTCGAGGTATTTGACTTCCTGCTCGAGCGGATCGCCGGATGCGACATGAGTGTAGAGATCGATACCCGGAAAATAGACCGTCTGCAGCCGTGGGATACCGCTCACCTTGAATGTATCGATCAGTTTGGCGACCGAGTTCTGATCCAAATGCTCGTACAGCGCACGACTCTCGTTGGCTCTGTCAGAAGCTCCCGCCATGTAGTCAGCGACCATGGTCACGAAGGCGGTCGGCGCAACGACCGTGAACGTGTCGGCGCCGCGATAAACCATGTTCATCGAAACGCCGGATCTGACGCCCGCCTGCTGATAAAGCGTAGGACTGGTGAGCTGACGGCCGACCAGGTTGTCGGTCAGCATCTTGAGCGTGTCGCTGGTTTGCGGCACCGAGACCGGCACGGGAGCATAGAACTGCATCTGCTCACGCGCGAACCACTCGTTGCCGGGGATACTGTTGTAGGCGGTCGGCGCGCCGGTGAAGATCGCGGACCACGCCGCGACGGTTATCGAGGGGAAGATCGCTTCGGCGTCGGGGGCCGAATAAGCCTGCTCGTATAATCCGCCGCCGAGATTTTTGCCGAGCAGCGCCTGCAGATTCGGCGCGCGGCCCGATTTGATCGCTTCGTTCAGTTGATTGTAGCCGGTCCCGTCAAAACCGAAGATCAAAACGTTAGGACCGGGCTCGGTGACGCGCGGCAGCGGATGCGGATGCTCCTCGCCGCGGTTGAGCACCAGCTTGGCCGGGCTACAGGAGAGAAGAGCAAAAGAGAGAATGGCAACCAGGACCGCAAACCGCACCCACATCGA
>JASHPB010000031.1 GCA_030038355.1 Candidatus Binataceae bacterium | reverse complement strand
GGGCTGCGTAGCGCGACGATCGCGATCGCAGTTGTTGGTCGAGAAAAAAGCATCAGTCGAAGGTGACGACGCTGCGGATCGATTTTCCCGCGTGCATCAAGTCGAAAGCCTCGTTGATTTTTACGAGCGGCATCGTGTGAGTGATCAAATCGTCGATATTGATTCGCCCCTCCATGTACCACTCGACGATTTTCGGTACGTCGCGGCGGCTCTTCGCGCCGCCGAAGGCTGTTCCCTTCCAGGTGCGGCCGGTGACGAGCTGAAACGGACGCGTCGAGATTTCCTGACCCGCGCCAGCAACGCCGATAATCACCGAGGTGCCCCATCCGCGCTGGCAGCACTCGAGCGCCTGGCGCATCAACTGCACGTTACCGACGCATTCAAACGAGAAGTCGGCGCCGCCCTTGGTGAGGTTCACAATATAGGGCACCAGGTCGCCCGCGACTTCCTGAGGATTGACGAAGTGCGTCATGCCGAATTTTTCGGCGGTCGATTTGCGCGCGGGATTCAGATCGATGCCAACGATCATGGCGGCGCCTGCCAGCCTCGCGCCCTGGATGACATTGAGGCCTATACCGCCGAGGCCGAAGACGGCGACGCGATCGCCGGCCTGCACCTTCGCCGTATTCAGCACCGCGCCGATTCCTGTCGTGACGCCGCATCCGATGTAACAAATCTTGTCGAACGGCGCGTCGTCGCGAACCTTGGCGAGCGCGATCTCGGGCACGACAGTGAAGTTCGAGAAGGTCGAGGTGCCCATGTAGTGATGGATCATCTTGCCGGCGCGCGAGAAACGGCTCGTACCGTCAGGCATCACACCGCGGCCTTGGGTCTCGCGAATCGCGGTGCAGAGATTGGTCTTGCCGGAGAGGCACGCGGGGCAATTGCGGCACTCGGGAATGTAGAGCGGGATTACGTGATCGCCACGCTTCAGGGTCGTCACCCCCGGACCGACGTCGGCGACGATACCTGCGCCCTCGTGTCCCATGATGCAGGGGAAGAGCCCTTCCGGATCGGCGCCCGAGAGCGTGAAGGCGTCGGTGTGGCAGACTCCGGTCGCCTTGATTTCGACGAGAGCCTCGCCTGCCTTGGGGCCGTCGAGTTCAACGGTCGTGACCTCGAGTGGCTCGCCGACCTTGTTTGCTACCGCGGCTTTGACCTTCACCATCGAAGCACGTTCCTAGTTGCGGAGGCTCACCAGACCCTCGCGAATCGCCAGTCGACCTTCGCTGTTGAGCGCCTCGAAAAAAATCTGAATGCCGTCGGCTGCCTCATCGCGCGCGAGGATGCGCACGGTGAGAATCGACGGCATCGAAACCATCGCGCCAAAGCGCCCGGCAATTCGCGCGACTCGCGCAGGATCCTTCTTAGCTTCGACCTCGACGATGCGGGAGACCACGATCGCGAGCGTCGCCGTGCCGTGCAGGATAAGCGACGGCAGGCCGGCCGCGCGCGCCACCGCGGCGTCGGTGTGAATCGGATTAAAGATTCGAGCGCACTCGGTGTAGACGTGCGCCATCCCAGCCGGCACGTCAATTTCAGCCGCGTCGAGCGGCTCGCCCTCTTCGACGAGCGGCGGCGCCGGCAGCGCGACGGTTTTCGCGGGCTGGTCCGCGCCCTCGACGCCGACGCCACGATAGAGCGAACCGTACCAGGTCGTGCAGATCGGCTGGCCGCCGTCGTCAACTGTGTCGAGCCGCGACACCAGGTATGCGCCGGGCTTGCGGCGCTCGACGCCCGCGATGGTCAGCTCTGTGGCGACGCTCTCGCCAGCGCGAATCGGGCGATGGATCACCAAATCGTGAGTAGCATGTACGCCGCGCAGCGCTTCGGCCGTGGTAAGACCGGTCGCCCCGAATTCGCTCCGCATCCCGACGAGCAGCGGCCATTCGAAACATACCGGGAACATCGGATGCGCGATAACGGGTGACTCCCGCGTGGTGTCGAAGTATGCGGGCAGCGAATCGCCGAGCGCGGCAGCGTAGGCCATCGTCCAGCGCGAATCGATTTCGGTCACGAGCGGTTTGGACGCGGCTCCTGCGATCGCCGATGAAAGCGGCATACGATACTTCTACTTGCCGCCGCGATTGCGGTCCAACGGAGCGGAGTGGGCCGCGACTCGAGCCTTATCAAGGAAGGCGCACGCTAAACGGATTCAGGAGCGAGCCGCTCATTGCCGCCTTCCTATCTGGCCGGCATGGCGTTTGGCGTTTTTGGGGAACCTCGGGTGCGGGCGGCATCGAATGTCGGCAATCGCCGCCGCGACCTCCAACGCGTAAGTGTTCACCTATTCAATACCTCTCGCGTTGACCGAGATAACCTCCCGATAGCCAGTCAGCAGATGCATCGTTCCGCAACTCGGACAAAAGTGCCACAAAGTGCGCAGGGACTGCCAAGACTAGGTCGACAACCTGCGCTTCTGAACCAAGTCATTAACTGCCGCGCGCGGCACCTTCCAATCAATAAACCCGAAGCGCCGGCATGTTGAGCCGTTGTCTTCAACCAGGTTTGTAAGCTTGGCGGCTACTTCGAAGCGGACGCTGCCGCAGTGGCACGACAACCTGTAGGGGTGCCTTCTCTGGCAAGCTCTTGGTTCGTTTACTCCGCAGCCGGTGACTGTGCCTGCGGGCTCTGTCGATTGCGACAGGTTGTTAGTCTGATCTTCCTCTGCTAGCGTTTGACTTGCCGGTTGGGCGGCATCTGTCCGCAGAAAGGGCCAAGCCCACGACGAATTTTCTCTCGAATAACTCTTCTGCCCGTGAGCGGACACCGGGCGAAACGGAAGGGTTATGCCTACAGCTCAAGTTCCATCGCGGTCACTCCCGGCCAAGGCGTCTCAAGAGTATCTGCGCAAAGAGGCGAAGCGTTTCGCCTGGCAGAAGGGCCTGAATCTCGTCGCCGCGCAGCGCGCTCTTGCCCACGAGTATGGCCATCGCAACTGGGCCGAGCTGATGGCGGCCGTGCGGACTATTTTGCGGCCGGCCCAGGTGCACGATCGTTCAGAGGCGCACCGCGTCGAGCCTTCGGGCGCCCTTGAGTTGCGCGATCAGGAGTGGCGCGCCCTCCGGAATCTCGCCCAAGCATCGCTCAAGGAAATGAAACTCGCGCCCAACTTCAAAGAATGGCTCGATACGCGCAACCAGCAATGGATCGACAACCGCAAATCGTTTCTCGAGGCGGGCGGCTTGCAGCAGCAATTCGTTGCCACGTCGGGCGATCAAATCGTCGGCTATGCTGCCGCCGAGCATCCGCCCGCGTGGATGCGCAACAAGCCCTATTCTGAAGGCGAATATCGTCTCTTCGTGATCGTTGAACCTGCCGCGCGCAAAACTCTCGGAACGAGACTGCTCGGAGTTCTCGGCAAGTACCTGGTTGATCGCGGCGCACGCCGCGCATGGGTCCAGGAATATGAGGCCGACAAAGGCCTGGCCGCATTTCTTGAGCAAAAAGGATTCGTCAAGCGGATCGCCTTCACTGCCGAGAATGGAGACCGGATCGTCAGGCACTCGATGGATGCGCCGTTCGATCGACTGCTACCGCCGGCGCACGCCGCGAACGAGTCGCAAACCAGTGCTCATGACCAGCAGGGACGGTGATGAACAATGTGAAGAACACCGACGGCATTATTCTTCGGCAGCCTCGTGATGAAGATTGGCCCGCGCTCGCCGCGCTTGGCAACTTGGCGATCTCCGCGATGCAAGTACCGCCCGACCAAAGCCCGTGGGCGGAGAACCGCAGGTCATTTCCGCCGGACGGAATTCAAAGACATTTCGTCGCGCTCTCGGATGAGCGGATCGTCGGCTATTGCGCCGCGGAGTGGCGGCAAAAGCAGGCCGAAGGATGGTTTCGTGTGTTTGTGGTCGTTGCTCCGTCGGACCGTGCTACTTTGGGCCGGTCACTGTTCGCTAAGGTTCGAGAGCTATTGCTCGATGTTTCTGCTTCGCATGCGTGGATGATGGAATATGAAGACGACAGCGGGCTGCTCGCATTCATGCAGGAAGTGGGATTCAAGTACTTGCGCGCTGTAACTGTCGACGGCTTTCGCGCCATTCAGATGACGATGGATTCGCCGTTCGATTCACTTCGCTCTACAACTTAGGAGACTGGTCGGCGCGTCAGATCGACAATCTGCAGATAAGCGACCAGCTACTGATGTGACCTGACGAAATCGACCACGGCGCGGTTGAACTCGGCGGGATGCTCGACGAAAAAGAGATGCCCGCCCGCAAGCTCAACCAGCTTCGCACCTGGAATGTGCCGCGCCATGAGCCGGGAATTCTCCGCCGGCACGAGGCGATCGTCACGTCCCGCGATGACCATCGTCGGCACTTTGATTGAAGCGAGGCGCGCGCTCGCATCAAATTTCTGAATGGCCTGCACCTGGCGCGCCAGAGACGCCGGCGGAATCGGGAACTGCGCGCGCATCTCTTGGTGCTTCGCGACGACGTCGTGGCGCCGCTCAATCGTGTCGTCGGTGAAGACCGCCTTGAGCTGAAGCTTCTGCTGCTCGGGCGTCGCGTTCACACCAGCGACCACGGCAGAGACGATAGCGGGATCGGCCTGCACGATTGCGCTGCCGCCGGAGTTGGTACAGCCGAGGATTAGACAGCTAAGTCGCTCCGGATAATGGAGCACGAACTCCTGCGCGATCATCCCGCCCATAGAGATGCCGAGCAGCGCCGTCCTGCGAATGCCGAGCGCGTCGATCAAGCCCAAAGTATCCGCTGCCATCTGCGCGATCGAATAAGGCGTGTCGGGCTTGTCGGTCCGGCCCGCGCCGCGATTATCAAACACGACGGTGCGGAAATGGCGCTGGAACTCGGGCGTCTGCTCGTACCATGCAGTCAGGTTCGAGCCGAGGCCGCGAATCATAACCAAGGTCGCGGGACCGTCGCCGTGGACTTCGTAATAGATGTCGATATCGCCAACGCGCTGTTTGGGCATGAGTGCGAATCTAGCGCGACGCTATCCGTGAGACCAAATGGCTCGTGTGCTTGAAGAATCGGCGCGATGGTGCGCAAATTTCGTATGCGATAAATCGAGCGGAGGCGCAGCATCAATTCATCTGCGCGCCGAGGAGTGAAGCGCAATGGCCGACGAAAAACTCCACGAGATAGAAATCGAACGTAATCTGATTATTCCACTGAGCGACGGCGCCGAGCTCTCAGCCGATCTTTACCGGCCCGCAGGGGTAGCCAAAGCACCCGCGTTGCTTTCCTTCTACCCGTACCACAAGGACGATTTTATCGCGGCGATGTGCGAGGGGCCGCGCCGCTACTTCGCGTCGCGCGGCTACGCGCATCTGCTGATCGATTTTCGCGGACTCGGCGGTTCGAGCGGCGTGGCCTGGGACGCGATGGACCGTGGCGAGGGGCGCGATGGCGCCGAGGCGGTCGAGTGGATTGCGCGTCAGCCTTGGTGTGATGGCAATGTCGGGATGTGGGGGCTTTCGTACGGCGGGTACAGCTCGCTCAAGGTGGGTGCGGAAAATCCACCGCACCTGAAAGCGATCGCTCCAATGCAAGGCACCGTCGACGTCTATCGCGACATTCTAGTGCCGGGCGGATGCCCCAACATGCTGGGTGCGTATGGCGCGTGGGGTTCGCTGATGCTCGCGATGAACTTGATGCCGCCGACGAATGCCGATCCCACCGGACGCTGGTACAAGGTCTGGCGCGAGCGGCTCGACGCGGGCACACCGTACATCTTCAACTGGGACGAGCATCCAAATCACGACGAATACTGGGACGCGAAGGTCGTGAATCCCGAGCGGATCAAAGTAGCGACGTTTCTGATCGGAAGCTGGCGCGACATATTCCCCGACGGCGTGCCAGCGATTTATCCGCGGCTGGGCGGCCCGAAGAAATTGCTCATGGGTCCGTGGATGCACACGCTACCTGATCTCGCGCCTGCCGAACCGATCGATTATCTGCCCGAGCTGAAGCGGTGGTTCGATCACTGGCTTCGCGGCGAGAAGAACGGAATCGACACCGAGCCGCCCGTAACCATCTTCGTGCAGAACGGCGAGAAGTGGCGTCACGAAGCGAGCTGGCCGATTGCGCGCACGAAGACTCGGAGCTTTTATCTCGCGCACGGCGGGAGATTGGCTGACACCGCGGATCGCGAGGAAGGCGGCGAAAATTACACCGCGAACGCGTCGGTCGGCACCTGCGCGGGACTCTGGGATCCGACCGGGCTTGGAATCGGCCTTCCCACCGACCAGGCCGAAGACGAACGCCTCTCGCTCGTCTATACGTCGGAACCGCTCGCGGAGGATTCTGAGATCACGGGAGTGGGGCAGGCCACGATCCACGCGGAGCTGAAGGAAGGCGAGGAGGTACACCTGGTTGCGAAGCTCGCCGACGTCGATCCCGCGGGCGGCTCGAAGCTCATCACCACGGGATGGCTTCGCGGAACCTGCCGCGACAACTTTGCGCGCTCGTCGGCTCTGAAAGCCGGTGAAGTATATGAGTTTCGCATTGCGCTGTGGGCGACATCGTACCGCATCCCGCGTGGGCATCGTTTACGCGTGAGCGTCGCCTGCTCGGACTTCCCGCGTATCTGGCCGACGCGTACGAATCCGACGATTCGGCTGCGGTTCGGCGGCAACCGCGCCTCGGCAGTGAGTATTCCGATCGTGCCGAAAGGCGGCGCGGCCGAAGGTCCGCGCGTCAAGAGCATCAAGCCGGTCGAACTTCCGCTGCCGCGCGTACCGCTCTGGAAAATCGAGCGAGACATGGCGGCGGGCACGGTAACGGTGACGACCGGGCAGAAGAATCCGATTCCTCTGATGCAGGGCGGCGTGTTGTATGTCGATCACGTCGCGAGCGCACGCCTAAGCGCGGCGCGACCTGACGATGCGAGCGTCAGAGGCGAGACCACGTTCAATGGCAAGTTGCCGGTGATCGGCGAGCTCGAGGTGAAGACCCAGAGCTGGATCACGCAGCACGGCATGACGCTCAGCGGCCGCGTGAGTATCGACGGTCGCGTCGTCTTCGAGAAGCGCTGGCAGAAGTAAGCGTGGCATCGAGCAGCACGTGGGCTACCAGGGCGGAGGAACGGCCGCCCGATTCACGGCGCCGGCTTATCATCGCCGGGGCGGCCGGCAACATCCTTGAGTGGTACGACTTCTCGATTTACGGATTCTTCGCGCTCGCAATCGGCCAGCACTTCTTTCCGTCGCGAAGCCAATCGACCGAGCTGATCGACGCATACGGCGCATTTGCGGCGGGCTTCCTGATGCGCCCGGTCGGCGCCGTCCTTTTCGGCCGGATTGGCGACCGCCGGGGCCGCCATCACGCGCTGATGCTGTCGGTGCTGGCGATGGCGCTTCCGACATTCATCATCGGACTGCTTCCGACTTACCAGGACATCGGAATCAGCGCCTCCATCCTGATGGTCGTGATGCGGCTGATACAGGGTCTTTCGGTCGGCGGCGAGTACACGAGCTCCGTCGTGTTCATGGTCGAACATGCCGAGCAATCGAGGCGCGGAGTCGTGGGTGCGTTCGGTTCGGCGGGCGCGTTTGGAGGCGTTCTGCTCGGCAGCGCCGTCGGCACCGTGATCGCGATGCTGATGCCGCAGGCTGCGCTTGAGGCCTGGGGATGGAGAATTCCCTTCCTGCTCGGCATTTCGATCGGAGTCGCGGGCTACTTCATTCGCCGCGAGCTGCGCGATGACGACGGATCCGGCCATCCGGAAGCTCCGCCTTTTGGCGAGGTGCTTCGAAGTGAATGGCGCCGCATCGTACAGATCGCGGGCGTGAAGGTGCTCGACGCAGTCGGTTTCTACCTGATGTTCGTTTACTCGACGACCTACCTGTCCGATATCGTCGGATTTACGCATCGACGCGCTCTTGCGATTAACACGCTCAGCATGGCGGTGGCGCTGATGATGCTGCCGCTTGCAGGTGCACTCTCCGACCGAATCGGGCGGAAACCCGTGCTGACAGCCACGGCGATAATGGTGATCCTTTTCGCCTGGCCGCTCTTTAACTTGCTGTGGCATCCGGCATTGCGCGTGCCGATCTTCGGACAGGTTGGATTCGCGATTTTGATCGCTTTGTTCGATGGTGTCACGCCCGCCGTTGCTGTCGAGGCCTTTTCGCCGCGCGTGCGATGCACCGCAGTCGCTATCAGTCACAACCTCGTGATGGCGCTGCTCGGCGGGACGGCGCCGATGGTCGCGACCTATCTTATCGATAAGACTGATAGCGAAATGGCGCCCCCGGTGTTCCTGATGGTCGCGGCTGCGGTTTCGCTAGGCTGCGTTGTGACCCTCTCAGAGACGGCTCGCCGACCCCTGGCGAATTGAAAAT
>JASHPB010000279.1 GCA_030038355.1 Candidatus Binataceae bacterium | reverse complement strand
AGTTGCCACGCGGATGGCCTTCATTGTCGATTGCCGGATGGGCGAAGAAGCCGAGCAGACCGAGTCTATAATTGATCGTGACGACAATTACATTACCGTGCTCGACCAGGGGGGAGGGATCGAACTCTTTGCCACTTTCGGCCGTGAAGGCGCCGCCGTGAATCCAGACCATCACCGGCAGATGTGGACCGCGTCTTTTCCGAGCGTGAGGAGCGTAGACGTTTAGGAAAAGACAGTTCTCGTTGCCGATAGCCGCGCCGCCATTCTGCTGCGGGCATACGTTGCCGAATTGGGTCGCCTCAAGGATTCCAGGCCATCTGCCGTAAGGCTGGGGCGGCATCCATCGAAGCTTCCCAACTGGCGGCGCAGCGTACGGGATGCCGAGATATTCATCCACTTGGTCTCCGCTTATTCCTCTTAGCGGACCGCTTTCAGTGATAACCTCAGGCACTTCGGCGCCGTTGTCAGTGTTGCCGCCGCCGCAGCTTGCGAGCGCCGCCGCAAGCACCAATGTTGCTATCAGGCATAGCAAAAGGCGGAGCCCTGCCGGGGTTAGCTCGCTATCTTCTGTTGTTCGCGTGTTTATGTGTATTTCCTCCACTCGCCAGTGCTTTTGGGGCTTTAGCGATCCCATATTAGGCTCAGCAAAGCAAGAAAATAATCCGGGGCCGCCGCCAGCCTTCCGACCACGTAGGAAGTTACTATAAAAGCGGGGATTGGCAACGGTGGCGCATGCCTAAATTGCATAGAAGCCCAAGTCCAGACTTACGACCGCCGCATCAACGCCTATCTCTCGCTGCAAACCAAACCGGAACGTATTGATGACGTAGCCAAGAATCGGAAGCGCGATAATGCTGCCAATAGTCTGAGAGTCGCGAAAGTTGGGGGTGTCTTGTTTAACGACAGATGGGTGCGAACTGGTTGTAGTGAGCGGCATTGGTTTTGAGAATCCGAAGTAGGTGCGCCTCGCCGGACACCTCCGCGAATGCTTTCGTAAGCTATCGCTTCGGCTGGCCACGGATGTATCCGTGGGTTCTAAAGCAGGCCGTGGACATACGCCGGCGCGGAGCCATAAACGGCTTGGTAAGGGATATTGCCGGCCTGCTCAGTCGCATAGTCACGGGAACGACCTTCCCTCTGAGATTGTCGCGCGTATCCCTATCGATATGGCGACTGATATTATCTTAGACTCAGCACTTTCTGATACCTTGCATTTTAAGGAGGGAAAGCAGAGGCGGACTTTGGGAAAGTCATGAGCAGGGAGCATTAGCCTCCGAGATGGGAATCGACGGCGCAATTGGATCGATGCCGCTGTACACGCACCTCGATCGCATCCGGAGAGGCTTAAACGCTCAAGGAATCGGATCACGCGATTCAGTTTGTTCCGAGCAACTGTTTCCCATAGATCAGTGGCACTACCATGGCACGGATGCGATTCGTGAAGCCGCCGCGCAACTTGCATTGGGGTCGTCGAGTTGGGTGCTCGACATTGGCGCCGCGTGGGCGGTCCAGCCCGCTATCTCGCACACACGACCGGATGTCATGTAACGGCTCTCGAACGTGAGCCTGAGCTGCATGCGATCGGCGAAGAACTGACGCGCGGAGCGGCCTCGGCGCGCGCATCACCCACGTCTGTGGCGACGCGCTCGCTTATCCAATCTCCGAACATTCGTTCGATGCCGTCGTGAGCTGGCTGGCAGTGCTACACATCCCAGAACGCCCCCGGTTGTGCAAACGGATCGCGTCTGCGCTGCGCAGCGGCGGCGCCTGCTACATTGAAGATCTATGCGAGCGCTCCCCATTTATTCCCGATGATTTGCGCAATCTACGTAATGTAGTATTTGGCATTACGGTCACAAGTATTGATCGGTACGTAGAAGATTTTCGCTCTGCTGGTTTCTCGGATGTTTCCGCGACCGATCTCACGGATGATTGGGCGCCCTACGCTGCCGAACGGCTCAAGACCTGGCGCGAAAACCATGCTGCTTATGCCTCGACGCATGGCGAGGAAGCTTACGCTGCCCTGGAGATGTTCTACGAGGTCATCGATCGACTATATGACAGCAGCAGTCTCGGCGGCGTCCGTTTGGTTGCGCGGCTATAGGACGCGACCAAATGCGCTCACGACATGCTGAGCGAATCATGATGAGGGTCGATATTGCGGTTCGATTTGAAAAAATTGTCAGGGTCATAGTTGCGCTTGAGTATCGACAAACGCTCATAGTTTGAGCCGTAGGCCGTTCTCACACCCGCATTGCCCTCACTCCCGGTCAGATAGTTCATATACATCGCTCCACCGGCGAATGGATTCAGTGCCTCAGTCGAGGATCGCACCCACTCAACTGACGCTTCAGCTTGATTCGATTCTCGCCAAGCCGAGAATATTCTCGTGCTGTAGCCGGCGTTCCTCAGCGCAAACGCGGTCTGGCCCGGCGCCGGTCGACATACAGCACCGTGCAAATAATGCTCCGCAGCGATCCAGAAGCTAGCTGGTGCTTTGGTGATGGAATCGACGATTGAATCTATCACGCCTATGTCCAGCCGCTGGACGAAGCCGCTCTCCAGCGTCATCATTCCGCCCGACGATCCGAACTCAGCTACCGGTCGAACGTCGCTGAGCGCCTGCATCTCCAAATAGGGCATCACTTGGATCCTATCGACCACGGAACGGCGGAATTTTCGAAGTGGTTCCAGCGCAGCTCGGCCTCTTTCAAGATCACCACAGTAGCTTACCAACAGATTAACAATCGGCTGCCTGATACCGGGAGCCGACGGCATGAGGCCGCTGTTACCGATGTCTATTACGATGTCAAATTCATCGGGGACACCCTTCATATATTCGCTGAGGAAAGCAAGGACCTCTCGAGTATCCGAGATCGGATAGGTTAAGGTGCCGCCAAGTATTTGCTCGGCGGGATGCAGCCGATACTCAAATGACGTCACGATTCCGAAGTTCCCGCCTCCTCCTCGTATCGCCCAAAAGAGATCGCGGTTCTCCTCGGCGCTGGCCCGAACCACTTGACCGTTGGCGCCCACCAGCTCCACTGACAGGAGGTTGTCGCAGGCGGCGCCATGCTGGCCCATCAATCGACCCAGTCCTCCACCCAAAGTATAACCGGCAATTCCAACCGAGCTGCACTCGCCCATCACGGTCGCGAGTCCAAAGGCTTGCGTGGCACGATCAAATTCACCCGCCGTCAGTCCAGCCTCGGCGCGTGCTGTTTTCGTCGCAGGGTCAACCGCGATGTTCTTCATTCTCGAAACGTCAATCAACATTCCGCCGTCGCAGAACGAATCCGCTGCGAGACTGTGTCCGCCTGCTCTAACGGCGATCGCAAGCTGGTTGTTGCGCGCGAAGTCCACGGAGTAGGCAACGTCAGAAGTCCTCGCGCAGCGCACGATCAGTTGAGGATGGCGCGCGTCGACTATCCCGTTCCACGACCGCCGTGCCTGCTCGTAGCGCTGATTGCCCGCGAGGATAAGCTCGCCGAACAGACTCGCCTCGAATCTCTTTAGTGCTTGCGCTGCGATGGTCCGGCCCGTGTTCGAGATGACCGTTGGCTTCGACATGCCGCAACTCTACGACCTTTAACCCTTAACCTGAGACAGAAATTAACAGTTCATAAACCGCGGCGATTGTCCAATACAGGCCGCAGGCCAAACCCGCCGCTGGCCGAGATTCGATTATGAGTGAAATTCCCTAGACTTGACACTGTCACATTGACAGTGTCTACTAAAGGCCATCTGCTGCGGGCCCCCGACCTGGCGACCGCGCGGCGAAGGAGAAGGTGGTCAATGTCGTGAATTCTCAACCATCGGTGCCTCTTGACCGCGAGCGCTACGTCGCTCGCGACGGCAGTTGGGTGATGCCCATCATTTTTTCCGATCCGACGCTCTACGAGATCGAGAAGCAGCGGATCTTTGGTCGATCATGGTTGCTGCTCGGCCACGAGTCGCAATTGCCACGACCCGGCTCTTTTCTTCGCAGCTGGATGGGCGAAGAATCGGTGCTCGTGACGCGCGACCGCAACGGTAAAATTCGCGCGCATCTGAACGCCTGCCGTCATCGTGGCTACCAGCTCTGCCAGGAAGACCGCGGCACCGGACAACGCTTCCAATGCCGCTACCATGGATGGACCTACGACAGCGACGGCAGCCTCGCCGCGGTTCCCGGTGAGGAATCGATTTACTACCGCGAAATAGACAAGCCGAAATGGGGACTGGTCCCGGTGCCGCGACTCGACACCTTCAGGGGCTTGATCTTCGGCAACTTCGATCCGGATGCCTGCTCGCTGGAGGACTATCTAGGCGATATGGCGTGGTACCTCGATATTGTTCTCGACCGGTGTGCGGGCGGGACCGAGTTGCTTGGTCCGCAGCGTTGGCGCATTGCCGCGAACTGGAAGGTGGTCGCTGAGAATCACTGCGGTGACGAATACCATGTCGGCTTCGCCCACGGTTCGGTGTTTCCGAATCTGGCAGCCAATCGCGCCACGCCAATTCCCTACGCACGGGAGATCCGGCCGGCCATGGGTCACGGCCTGGGCGCGAATGTGTTCCCCGATGAGATGCCGCCCGAGGAATGGCTGAAAGCCGGGCTCGGCGAATTTCCCCCACCTGTGTATGACTATATGCTTCGCATTTACGACGAGACTCTGCGGCGGCTAGGTAAACAGAGGGCGCACATCAGTCTTATCCACGGTGCGGTGTGGCCCAACTTCGGGATGGTACCGATCGTCAACTCGTTTCGAGTCATCCAACCGCGCGGCGTCAATGAAGTCGAGATGTGGTCGTATAGCCTGGTCGATCGCGAGGCGCCCGCCGAGGTCAAGGCATGGTTCGCCGCCCAAAGTGCGCGCACTTTCGGGCCGGCCGGCAGCTTCGAGCAGGACGACGCCGGGAACTGGACGGCGGTCACTCGCTCGAGCTGCGGCTTCGAGTCGCGCAAGCATCGCCTCAACCTTCAAATGGGCCTCGGACACGAGGAGCGCTCGGACCGATTCCCCGGCGAACTCGGACTAACCGCCAGCGAAATAAACCAGCGTGGCTTCTATCTGCGCTGGATGCGCGACATGTTCGACGGAGAGACGCGCGATGAGTAGCGATTTCGAGTTGTTGATACCGATCCAGCAATGGCTTTACCGCGAGGCGCGCCTGCTCGATTCGCGGCGCTTCGATCTCTGGCTCGGACTTCTGGACGAGAGCATCCGCTATAGGATTCCGAATCGCGCATTGGTGCGTCAGGCGCACGCCAAGGATTTCAGTACCTGGTCCGTCGAACGCGAGCTTGACGGTGCGGACTCGCTGGCCCTGATCGATGATGACTTGGCCGCGCTTCGATATCGGGTGGGACGCTTGCAGAGCGGAATGGCGTGGGCCGAAACACCGCCCTCGATGTCACGACGTTTGGTGAGCAACGTGATGATCGACAGCGTCCGCGAGGGCTGCGTGTCGGTGGTCAGCACGATCTTTCTGGCCAAGTCGCGCAACGACGGACGCGTGCTCTTTACGGCTGAGCGGCGAGACAAACTGGCGCCAATTGGAGCCGATTTCCGCCTGCGCGAGCGCTATGTAGTACTCGACGATGCCGTCCTAGCGGCTGACAACTTGTCACTGCTATTCTGAGACAGCCGTTTCGTGCTGGCGCCCGCTTCGCTGAACATCTCGCTCGCCGAGTTGAGGAGCGCGGCGAGTGAGAGGCGAGGTGAGTTGCCTCTCATCGGCCCGTCGAGCCACAGCGTCGCAAGACCGTGCGCAGCTGCCCAGAGCGCGTTTGCGATCTCAAGCAGGCGCGGGTCGTTTCGTTTCACACCGGCGTGGCAGCTCGCCACCGCATCGAGCAGGCGGCCGAAGCTCGCCTTGGCCTGGGCGAGCACCTCGGGATGACGCTGCACGGGTACCAGCTCGGGCCGGAACATCACGCGGAAGTGAACCGGATGCTTCAGCGCGAAAGTCACGTAGGCGCGAATAACTTCCTTCAGGATCTTCTGCGGCGCAGCCTTCGCTTCGAGCGCCGCTGCAGCCACCAACGCCTCGTCGAGATCGGTGAAACCCTCTAGCGCTATCGCAGCAAGAATCCCCTCACGACTCGAGAAGTGATGGTAAGGCAGTTGATGGCTGACTCCCGCGCGCCGCGCCATCTCGCGGAAGCTCAGAGCGCCGAGTCCCTGCTCTTGAATCAAACGGACACTTTCTTCAAGCAGCCGTTTCTTAGCTTCGAGAGCCTTCACTCTTTGTACCGGCAGCCATTGATTTCACTTGCCCTGGAAGTGCGCTTCGCGCCGCTCGACGAAAGAGCGAATCCCTTCCTTGGCGTCCTCACTATCCATCACGCTCTTTCTAACCTCGGCGATCGCTGCGACCGCGGATTGCTCGGCCGCTTCGATATATTTCAACGCGGCCGCTTTCGTCGCTCGTACGCCGAGCGGAGCGTTTCTGCAAATCAGATGCGCGATCTCGATGGCGCGCTCGAGTTGCTTGCCCGCGGGGACTACTTCCTGAACGAGTCCGATCTGCAGCGCACACTGAGCATCGAACTCGTCGCAGAGCAGCAGATGATACATCGCATTGCCCCAGCCCGTACGGGAAAGGAAACGAAAATGCGCGCCACCGAGCGGCGCAATTCCACGCCGCGCCTCCATCTGGCAGAAGCGGGCGCTATCGGCCGCGATTACTATATCGCCGGCCAGCATCATTTCGATGCCGATTGTATAGGTGACTCCCTGTACCGCGGTGATCACGGGTTTGCAGGTGCGATTTCGTAGGGCGAACGGATCGAGGTTCGTTTCTGGAGTCGCCAAGGGTGTGGCGCCCGGACCGAAAAACTTCGGCATATCGAGCCCGGCAGTGAAGTGATCGCCCTCCGCACAAAGAACCGCGACCCACAAGCTGTCGTCGTGATCGAATCCGGTAAACGCATTGGATAGTTGCAGCATCATCTCGGGCGTAAAGGAATTTCTCTTGGCCACGTTATCGATGACGATCTTGAGAATTCGCCCGGTGGCCGCGCTTCGGACCTCACCGATTTTCGCCGGTTCGCGCATGGTGCCCTCCGCTCATTTCCTACGCTAGGATATTGGCCGATGCTTGACGCTGTCAAGCTCATTCGACGAACGGTCCCCGGATTTGGCGCGCCGTTTTTGGACTAAACTTTATCTTGTGCCCCCTCCCCTTTCGGCCCCGCGGCTGAGCCCGACCCGCTTTTCGTCATTTCATGGTCGCTCAGGCGAAGACCACGGAGAGCCGACGCAAGTTGCGCTCATCTATGATCGCAATCGTATACGCTAAGGCGATCCGATTGGATTTTGGGAGGTAGAGCAGGCTGGTAGTTTGTGGGTTTAGATCGCCTTGATGCACAAGGTAAACGTTCCCGGTCACCGGTTGACCGTCACGCTCTTTAGATCTGTCTGATTCAAGCACGACCTGCCGAGGATCGCAGAACAAGGAATTGAAGTCGACGACGTTTTGCGATTGCCCTACCTCTGCTCGTCAAGAAGCCAAATGGCCGGCACTCAAAAAGTTGTCGGCAAAGACGGTGTGCGGATTGAGGTCGACCGCGAGGCCGTAATCGCCGGCCTTGATAGACAGCTCGCCCATCACCTGGTTCGCGTGACCGCCGATGGCGACGACGCGACCATCGTACTGGCCGGGCAGGTGGACTCGGGACGTTTCATCGATCGCGACCCTCGTCAGACCCGAAGACATTTCAAAGCAGGAAGTCGGAGCGCCCGCCCCTTTAAAGCAGCCTGCGGGCTAAGCTGGCAGACCGACATTGCAAATTACCCCGCTCTCCTTGTCGCTCCAACCGTTGATGACCCAGATCTCGCCGCCCGAATATTGGCTGACGTAGATCCTACTTATGCGATGGGTATCCGTGATCACCGAATCGCGCCGGGCGAGGAAGTCGGGATCAAGCTGAACAGCAGACTCATCAGAGGCGAACTTTAACCGTGCCTGGACGATTCACAAGGTCTGAGCTTCAACAGTTCATTCGGCCAGAATCAGCAATTCGCCATACACCGCTTCACTGCCTAGCGCTCGTGCGATTCCGCGCAGCGAAGATGGACAATCAAGACGGATTAATCTGACCTTCAAGTCTTTTGATGTCTTCATCGAGCTGCCTCTGCTCAGTTCTGTCCAAGACCGTGGAACGCAGGATGCGCATTGCAGCGATCCATTCGTTCGCCACATCTGTGAACCATGAGGTGATTCGCCCGAACTCACGGTCTTCCGACACTGCGGTGCTTGCCTCCCGCTCACCTTGGTTCATTACGTCCTTTGCGTTTTCGAAAGCCCGCGCCGCGCTATCATACGTGTTAACCAAGATCTTGAGGTCATGCCAGGTTAGCAAATGGGCAACCATCGGCATCTGTTGCTGCCAAGCAAAGTCAGTAAACTCGTGAAGAACCAGTGTCGATCTCGCACTTAATGCTCGATCAGCATTAGTGAACATCTCGGCCAAAACTGCCCGACCGGCCGCGCGCCTGGCTTCCGCTTGCGCGCGGCGCTGAACGCTTCGCAACCCAATGACGCCGACAACTGCGCCGAGAAAGCCGCTGAGTAGGTTGGAAACGATATTTTGCCAGCTCATAGCGTATGGCCTGCAATCGATAGTTCCAACCCTGCCTCAAGGCCTTTGTGACGCATTGGATTGGCTTGCTGTCGCGTAGGCCTCACAAACTCCTCATCAAGTACCTTCCCCGACCCGAAACACATAAAACGTCTGGGTCCCGCTGCCGGTCTGTAGCTCGAAAGTATCGATCAGATGAGTTACTTGATCGATTGGCGGAGCACTTAATATTGTGACAAGTAATATTCCATTCTTAATATCTTTGGAAAAGAGCTTAGGTCGCAGTTGAGTGAGCACACCTTCTGCTTCCGAGAGTATTACATTCTGGTGAGGGGCGTAGATTGCTGCTCTCATTACTACCCTAAGGCGTGCTAGTGAGTCACGGATGGCTGACGCTGCACGAATAGCAGTTGAAACCCCGGGGAATATTACTAGCAGCCCATCCTGGTGTTCTTCCAAGTCTTTCGCGCCTAATTTGCGCACCTGCTGATGAGCTATTCGATGAATCTTATGTAACAGGTCTCGCCAGGCTCTATCTCCGAGATCTTCGGAAAGTCGATGTGATTCTACAACGTCGAGAAAAAGCAGACAGCTCGACCCGTCTAGCGAACCGGAGTGCGCGACGGAAGGCGGTTTGATAGCTCCTTTCTCATTCAGCGCTTCAACTCGGTTGAGTACATCGTTCATTCCTAGGGTTTTCGCAGTCTCTTGCGCAGAGTAGAGAAGCTGATGGGTCTTTGCATTGCTCAGGCGGTTCGCGATCAGCAGCTCCGCATAGTGGATTTGCGTTCGAGCGAGTGCAGGGCGGGCCGAGATCCGAAGGCAGAGGTCGATCGAATGCTCGAAATGTCGCTCCGCTAGGTCAAATTGGCCCATCGAACCAGCCAACAATCCGAGGTAATGCTCAACTGGACCGTAGCAAACATCTGCCCATCCCAGCGTCGCGAGCCTTCCGGCGAATGGCGCCAGCATTTGGTACAGTTTTTGGCTTCTCTGCCTGTCCTCCAGAAAAACGCACACTTCCGACAGAATCGCAATCGTTCCGAGCCAATTCCAATCCTTTCTTACACGATGGAACTCTTGATCTGCCAGGTATTCGAACTCCGTCTGCGCTTCGAGTTTGCGACCTAAGCGTGCATAGAGAAGCGCTAAACCACAACGCGTGGTCACAAATCCCGGGAATGCTTCGGCTGCCTGCTTCAGTATAAATTCGAGTTCTTGAAGTCTTCCCTGCTCTCCTCGCAGCTGACCAAATTGCCCGGCGAACGCAATTTTCAAGTCAGGATCGTTTCTCTTATCGGCAACTTTCTTCAAATCCATTACGTCCAGCTCGGCGCGCTCAAAGTTGCCTTCCAACATGGATTTCATGGCCCGAAAACGTAGGATACTTGTTGACGCCAGCTCGGTTTTTTCTGCGAGGCGACCATACGATTCTATTTCGCGGTCGATTTCATCCACCTTCGCTAACTCGACTAAGGCTGCTATCTTGAACTCCCGAGAAATAACCGCTTTATCCCAGTCGCCATGACTTTCAGCTAATTCAACCATTTCTTTAGCAGTAGCCAACCGATCACCGACGTTATCAGGACCCCAAAGTACGCGATGCAAATTCCACAAAGCCCAAACAAGTATCGACGGATTGCACGTCCGTCGGGCAAATTCGACGGCCTGCCGACTCAATGCTACAGCGCGCTCTCTCTCCGTCGTCCAAAAAAGTTCGATGGCTAGTTGCGCGAGAAGCAACGACCGAAGCTCCAGATCCTTTTCGCCAAGGATATTTAGGCTGTCCGTCAGATTCGCAATCGAGCGCTCATCTGCGTGTCCGGGCTTATGTGATGAGGCGGCAAAGCCAACAGTGCCGCGAGCTAGAAGGCGACTGTCTTGTTGATCATGTGCTATTCTGATCCCTTCTTCGAACGATTTCTGTGCTGCGGTTTGATCGCCAGCTTTGCTCTGAGCCTCACCCAGCTCGATTAATAGTTCACAACGGGTGGTTTGGTCTGGTTGCTCACTGGTGGCAAGAGTTTTTAAAGCAAATCTTAAAAGCCGTATGGCTTCTGCATACGCAGCCCGGGGTGTGACTTGTCGTGCTGCTCGGTATGCATATTCAACGGCCTTCGACACCGGCACATAAGGTAAGGCCTCGCCGAAATGATAGGCGAGTTGGGCCAAGTCACCGGCTTTCTTATCTGGAGTAGAGACCTCGATCGCTTCACCGACACGCTTGTGGAGCCTAGCAATCTCTGCTCGGGTCATTTCGGCACGCACGGCTTCGGCGACCAAGCCATGGTTGAAGCGGTATGTCTTTTGCTCATCCCGTTCCGAACGAATGAGCCGCAATTTGTAAGCTTCCTCCAGACCTAAGAACACCCTATCTCTGGGCATGCCCAAAACCCGTGCCAAGAGCGACTCATCGAAATATCCGTCCATGACAGACGCAACTGTGAGGATGCGGCGAGTCGTTTCGGCCAGAGGTTCCAGTCGGTGCTGAATTGCGGCAATTGTGTTGTCGGGTGCGGGTAAATTGCCTAGGATTTCGGGAAGATCCGAGGCCCTACGATCATCACTAAGAGATTGAACCAGGCCGTCAAGATAAAACGGGTTGCCGGCGGTACGAGCTTGAAATCGCGAAGCCAGCATCTCATCTGCTTTGATTCCACATTTGACTCCGATGAACTCTATGATTTCATCGTCGGTTAGTCCTTGAAGCTCAAACCGATCCGCATCGCGTGCGATTGATGTTAACAATGCAGATCGTTCGGAAGGGATGTTTGACCAAACGTTAAGGCACGTGACCAAGATCAGGATTCGGCTCTGAGCGTAGTCCCTTGCAACAAACTGCAACAATTCCAAAGAGTCGACATCTGCAACCTGAGCATCATCGATGACCAAAACGAGAGGAACCTTGGCACTAAAATCACCTAGAAAACTACTCACAGCTTCAAATAAACGAAACCGCACCAACTCCGGTGCTTCTGACAATTGTGGTTGCGAAGAATCCTGAAGAGTTCTCGACTCTCCGATCTTCCACGCCTCCGTCATTGGGCCCAGTTCCGGAAAGGTTCGTAACATCCGTTCAAGCCACAATCTGTTCGCAGCAGAAATCCAGTCCATTTTCCATAGGGAAAGCGCTCCCCGTAGAAGCTGCATCCAGGGCCAGAAGGCGGGAGCACCTGTTTGTCCACAGCGTCCCCATAGAGTGCAGGTGCCGGCAGAGGCTGCCTCATGCGAAATGCTCTCAGCCAAGTAGGTTTTGCCGATCCCTGGCTCACCCAGCAGCATAACCATTCGGCCGTGGCCATTTCGCGAGATAGTCAGCGCCTTTCTCAAGGCCGCGAGTTCCCGTTCTCGACCGACTATCTTATTTTTGAATTCCTCGGACATACTGGACTAAGTCATGCGCAATATCTCTCGGGCTCGACAATGTAATCTCGCCGCTGCAAAGTTGAAATGTTATTTTATGCTAAATATACGCGGCTTACCTCGCTTGTTTGACTGTTCTACAGAGCCCACCAATAACTGAGAAATCTCACTGGCGATATCGCTTAAGTAACAGGCAAGTCTGTGGCAGCCGTACTCTATGTTTTCTAACGACTGCGTTGGTGAATCTTCTGAGGGGTTCGGTCGACCGGGAATGGCTCTCAATTCAATTGGATTTTCGTGATAAGCAGCGGCATTTTCTGGGTCCACGAACGGTTGGCAGTTCAAAGCCAACCAGTAAACTGCCGCGTGTAATGACGACGGTAGGGAGTAACTTTGAATTTTAGGTACCGCGTCTCCGAAATAAAGAGCCCATGTGCACAAGAACAGGCGTTTGTGACATTCAACCCAGTTGGATATGGCCGCGTAATAGCCGGCGTCCGTGGTATTGAGGTGGTTGGGTTCGGACATGAATGTCACGTTCAACCCATACTTTTGTTTGATAGCATCTCGACAAGAACGGTTGTTATCCGCATGGGTATTAATGAGCTGACCGGTCCACTCTAGTGAAGTCTGATAATCGGTATTTGCTGGATCACTCCATGCAACTACTTGGCCTGTCGGGTGAAGTGTCAGATGGAACGCTATCCAGTCGAGAGTTACTTCATTTATCCTAACAACCAGGGTGTCATATGCCCATGCAAGTTGAGCTGGCACCTTCGATGCCTTTGAAGCCTTGGAATCTAATTGCTTGTTGCTTTTGTTGGGCATGTATTTATCTCCCGAATTCGTATCTCAAACTCTGAAGCGGTTGCTGAGAAAACCCCTCTAGTTCAAAGCTCTTTCGCTTGGCGCTTTCGCGAGGACGTTCTTCTCTCACCATCGGGCAGGATTTTTATACTTTTGGCGCCTGAGTTTCCAGCATGGCGTAGGCCTCTGCGGGGTTCGAGTTCGGTGTTTTCTTGCATTTCCGGTCTAATCAGGGCAACTCGCACTGCCAATTTTGATCCTGGACCGTGTTCTCCGGCGGCCCATCTAAGATCGACACGCGTGCGAGGAGATCCAGCACCAGGTCGCACCGACCCCACCTCCACAGCAGGCGCTTTCACTCGCCTTCAGAAGTTTTGCCATATAATTCTAAACGATGACACCAGTAATCGGACAGATTATCGAGAAGCAGAGCTGGCTTGCGGTGTTCGGGCTAGCAAGGTGGAATCGAGATTGGGACGTCGGCTAGCAGTCAGATCGATTTGCCAACCCCTATATCTAGCTGCTTAGCCGATTCTCACCTACACCCATGAGGTGGTAGCGAGTCAAAGCGCACCGGCGCTTTCCTGCTTGCCAAAGTGCTTCCTCAAACTTGCTTCTGTGCCTACCGAAAACCCGATCCGGCGTGACGTGAATGACCGACCGTGGTAGTGGAAGGCGTGATGGTCGCGTTCCTGAGGCTCTGACTTATCTGGCGGTCTCGTCTGCGCGCAGAGGACCGTCCGCATCTTCTAGTTGTGGACCAGCTCTGTCGCCGAAGCACGGAAGGGCACAGCTGAATTATTTATCAGAATGTTCTCGGCTATTTGGTCGCACTCAGTAGGTTAGGGCGGCGCGCTGTTAGCATCCCTTCTCAGATCATGGGGAGCCGGAGAGGACCTTTTCGTTCGCCATCTCCCGATTTTCTTGGAAATCTTTCAACGCAATATCGGCACGGGTAACCTTCGATACCAGGCAACAGCACGCGTTGTCATTTGCTTGGCGTCGATGAAGGGGATCCTGGATGCTCGGTTTCGGGAAAAGGCAATTCTGCGACAGTGCTCCAGATGCCGTTGGGCCAATGAGTCTGACCTAAACTCGGAAAATTGGTCCGGGTGAAATGTTGGATCCTTTGCATATGGTAAGGAGGACGGCATGCCAAGGAGCCATACAGCGAGAAGCGGATCATCGCGATTCTGAAGGAAGCGAAGGCGGGCAAGCCGATCCGCGAGCTGGGTCGCGAGCACGGCTTCACCGACCAGACCTACTACCGGTGGAAAGCGAAATACGGCGGGCGGGAGTGTCCGAGGCGCGCCGGCTTCGGCAACAGGCGGATGAGAACTGCCGGCTCAAGCACTTGGTCGCCGCTCTCAGGCTCGACAATCAGGCACTCAAGGGTCTGCTTAAGCGGAAGTAGCTTCGCCCGCGGCCAGGCGGGAGGCCGTGGGCTGGGTGAGGCGCAAGTACGGGCCGCCGAGCGGCGCGCGTGCGCGCTAGTCGGAGGGCGGCGCCGAAAACCTGCTATCAGAGCAATGCGATTAACTTCGGATCCACACTATCGACCGACCGAACATGGGGAGCAGCGCAAGCCCGCCACGACGCCATTGCGCGAGGGATAGAGGCCAATGTCGCTCACTACACGATGCAGCCGCAATTCATCACCAGCGTGTCAGAGAGCATCTGATCCGGCTGATGCGAACAATGGGGCTCGAGTGAGAACGCGTTTTCTCATGCTCGCGATGTTGATTATGCTCTCTACGGCAGCGTGCGGAGTCGCCGGGAATGATACTGCGACCAGCGCTCAGTCGAACGGATGCCAGGTCGACGTCATAAGACGCTGCGACGAGATGAGGAACACCTTCAACAACCCGCTCGCACGTCTTATGCAGGGTCAGAATCCGCCGACCACACGGGAGCTTGTCATTCCGATCATGATGCCGAACGGTGGACCGAACATCGATATACGCTGTGGCATCAATACCAAGGACAGCACGATTGCGTACGCTCGCGTCGTGCAGCCACCCAACCTGACGACCGATGACCTCCTATCTCTACGCTCGCGAGGCTATCGCTCCTAGTCTGCTGTCCCATTAATATCTTTACATTTGGCACGAGGTCTGCTAGCAGTGATGGGTGAGGTGGCAAGGATGGGCAGAGCCAACACGGCTATAGCAATCAGCGACGCTGACCGCGAGCAGTTGCGGGCCTTGGTACGCTCGCACCGCATGCCGCACTCGCTGGTACGGCGGGCGCAAATCGTATTGCTGTCGGGCGAGGGCAACGCCAATCGGGAAGTGGCGCGGCGCTGCGGTATGAGTGCTCCCGCAGTCAGCCATTGGCGCCGGCGCTATCAGGAGCGCGGCTTGGCCGGGCTGCATGATGAACTGCGGCCAGGGCGGCCGCGCAGCCACGACGACGAACAGGTGGCGGAGTTGATTAGGCTGGTCTCCCAACGCCAACCCCAACCCGCCAGCCACTGGAGCGTGCGCTCGGCGGCCGCGGCCAGTGGC